>DYBS01000249.1 GCA_019418525.1 Clostridiales bacterium | reverse complement strand
CCCCAGGGCGGCGACTTCTCCGAGCCGGTCACCCAGAACACCAAGCGGTACGTCCGCACCTTCTGGGGCCTGGACCGCGCCCTGGCCTACGGCCGCCACTTCCCCTCTATCAACTGGCTGACCTCCTATTCGGAGTATATCGACGATCTGAAACCCTGGTACGACCAGAACGTCAGCCCCAAAGTCATGGCCGACCGCCAGCGCATCTTCACCCTCCTCCAGGAGGAGGAGCAGCTCCTGGAGATCGTCAAGCTCATCGGCTCCGACGTGCTGCCGGAGGACCAGAAGCTGGTGCTGGACACCGCCCGCCTCATCCGGGTGGGCTTCCTCCAGCAGAACTCCTACAACATCATCGACACCTATGTGCCCCTGGAGAAGCAGTTCCGCATGATGGAGCTGATCCTGGAGCTGTACGACGGGGCCCGGAAGCTGCTGGAGCGCTCCATCCCCCTGTCCCAGCTCCGCGCCACCGGCATTTTCGACACCCTGTCCAAGGTCAAGTACGAGGTGCCCAACGACCACCAGGAGCGCTTTGACGGGTACCACGACCAGATCCAGGCCGCCCTGCGGCAGGTGGACGAGGCCAACCGCTGACCCCCTGTGGAAATGGAGTGAAGTAACATGAGATTGGAATATATGGGCCTCTCGGAGCTCTCCGGCTCCCTGGTGGCCCTGCGGGGCGTGCAGGGCGTGGCCTACGACGAGACCGCCGAGATCACCCTCCAGAACGGCCAGCGGCGCTACGGCCGGGTCATCCTCATCGACGGGGACCGGGTGGTCCTCCAGGTCTTTGAGGGCACCCGCGGCATCGCCCTGGACAACGTGCGCACCCACTTCACCGGCGAGCCCATCAAGCTCCCCCTGTCCAAGGAGATGCTGGGCCGCATCTTCGACGGCGCCGGCCGGCCCATCGACGACTTCGGCGAGCTCTACCCCGAGGAGTGCCGGGACATCAACGGCTCGGCCATCAACCCGGTGAGCCGTCACTACCCCAGAAGCTGCATCTACACCGGCATCTCGGCCATCGACTGCAACATGACCCTCATCCGGGGCCAGAAGCTGCCCATCTTCTCCGGCTCGGGCATGAAGCACAACGAGCTGGCCGCCCAGATCGTCCGGCAGGCCCGGGTGGGCGAGGGAGAGGGCGATTTCGCCATCGTCTTTGCCGCCATGGGCGTCAAGAACGACACCGCCGACTTCTTCCGCCGCAGCTTTGAGGAGGCGGGCGCTCTCCAGCGGGTGGTCATGTTCATGAACCTGGCCTCCGACCCCATCATCGAGCGTATCCTCCCCCCCCGCTGTGCCCTCACCGCCGCGGAATATCTGGCCTTCGACAAGGGCTACCACGTGCTGGTCATCCTCACCGACATGACCTCCTACTGTGAGGCCGTCCGGGAGTTCTCCTCCTCCAAGGGCGAGATTCCCTCCCGAAAGGGCTTCCCCGCCTACCTCTACTCCGACCTGGCCTCCCTGTACGAGCGGGCCGGCATGATTCGGGGCCGCCCCGGCTCGGTGACCCAGGTACCCATCCTCACCATGCCCAACGACGACATCACCCACCCCATCCCGGACCTCACCGGCTACATCACCGAGGGCCAGATCGTGCTGGACCGGGACATGGACCAGAAGGGGCTCTATCCCCCCATCGCCATCCTCCCCTCCCTGTCCCGTCTGATGAAGGACGGCATCGGCGAGGGCTTCACCCGCAAGGACCACCCGGACCTGGCCAACCAGCTCTTCGCCTCCTACTCCAAGGTGCAGGATGCCCGGAGCCTGGCCAGCGTCATCGGCGAGGACGAGCTGTCCGAGTCCGACAAGCAGTACCTCCAGTTCGGCAAGGCCTTTGAGCAGCTCTTTGTCCGCCAGAGCATGTACCAGCGCCGCACCATCAACGAGACGCTGGACCTGGGCTGGAAGCTCCTCACCATCCTGCCCAAGAGCGAACTGGACCGGGTGGATGACGCCACCGTGGAGGCCCACTACGTGGAGGGGGCCTGGAAGAGCGTCCTCAGTGAGCTGGACCAATGATCCCGGAAAGGAAGTGAGATCCCATGGCCGCCATTCTGCCCACCAAAGGAAATCTGATGGCCGCCAAACGCTCCCGCGCCCTGGCCAGCACCGGCTATGAGCTGATGGACCGCAAGCGCAACATCCTCATTCGGGAGCTCATGAGCCTGATGGACACCGCCAAGGAGGTCCAGTCCCAGATCGACACCGTCTTTGCCGAGGCCTACGCCGCCCTCCAGCACGCCAACATCAAGCTGGGCATCTGCGACAAGATCGCCGAGGCGGTGGCGGTGGACGACACCCTGGAGATTCAGTACCGCTCGGTCATGGGCGTGGAGCTGCCCCACATCCCCGACCGCTCTCCCCCGCCCCGGCCGGAGTACGGCTTTGCCGCCACCAGCTCGGCGCTGGACGACGCCTATATCAAGTTCCACCACGTCAAGGACCTGATCCGGCAGCTGGCCGAGGTGGAGACCTCCATCTACCGCCTGGCCGTGGCCATCCGCAAGACCCAGAAGCGGGCCAACGCCCTCCAGAACATCGTCATCCCGGACCTGGACCACCAGATCCGCTACATCACCGACGCCCTGGAGGAAAAGGAGCGGGAGGAGTTCGTCCGGCTCAAGGTCATCAAGCGCATCCAGAGTCAATAACAAAAGCCCCGGTTCACATTGAACCGGGGCTTTCATGGTATCATTGGAGTATTCTCAGCCTTCCAGCTCCATCACGTCCATGCTGTGGCGCATGTGGATGGTCATAGCGCAGGCCGCCCCCTCTCCATCCCGCTTGCGGAAAAAGTCCAACAATAGGGCATGGTCCCGGAGGGTGTCCTCTGCCAGCTGCTCTTCATGGGCCCCGGCGGTCATGGCGGTGGCTACGGCCCGGTCGATGAGAGGTAAGAGCCGGACCAGAAATTCGTTATGGGCTGCCCGGACGATGGCGGCGTGGAAGGCCCGGTCGGCCCGGGTGCGGTCCTCACCCACGTGGATGCACCGCTCTACCTCGGCCCCCCGCTCCAGGATGTCGGCCAGCTCCTCCTCGGTGGCCCGGCGGCAGGCCAGCCGGGCGGCGTCGGGCTCAAAGATGCTGCGCAGCTCGAAGAGGTCCCGCAGCTGCCCCTTCACCC
>DYBS01000248.1 GCA_019418525.1 Clostridiales bacterium | reverse complement strand
GCCGCCACGGCCACCCCCACCCCCACGCCGGAGCTGCACCCGGGGGAGCGGGACGCCCTGAAGGTGGGCTTTCTCTACCCCGGCGACATCAGCGACGCGGGCTACACCCGCAGCCATCGGGAGGGTGCGGAGGAGATGCAGCAGGCCCTCTCCCTCTCCGATGAGCAGATCGTGGCACAGTACAACGTGGGCACCGAAGTGGAGTGTGCCCAGGCCATCGACGATCTGACTGCCGCGGGCTGTCAGATCATCTTCTCCACCAGCGCCGCGTTCGAGGATGACGTGACCACCGCCGCCCGGGAGAACCCCGACGTGCAGTTCTGCCAGGTGGCGGGGGAGGCGGGAGCGGAGCTGGACAACCTCCATGACTACTACGCCGCCCTCTATGAGGGGCGCTACCTCTCCGGCATCGTGGCGGGGCTCAAAGCCAAGGAGCTGGGCAATCCCCAGCTGGGCTATGTGGCCCCCACCCCCTGCGCCCAGGTCATCTCGGGCTATACCGCCTTCTACCTGGGGGCGAAGAGCGTGTGGGATGAGGTGACGATGGACGTCATCTACACCGGCAGCTGGACCGACACCGCCCTGGAGAGCAGCACCGCCCAGGCTCTGGTGAACCGGGGCTGCGGCGTGCTGGGCCAGTACACCTCCTCCACCGCCCCGGCCGCCATGGCCGAGCAGCTGGGGGCTTTCCTGGTGGGCTACGACCGGGACCTGACCAGCGCGGCGCCGGGCGCGGCGCTCATCTCCACCGGCGCGGACTGGGGGGTCTACTACACCCAGGCGGTCCAGGCCCTGCTGGACGGCACGGCCATCCCCGACCAGTGGTGTGAGGGCCTGGCCGATGATGTGGTGTTCCTCACGCCCCTCAATGAGGATCTGGCCGCCAGCGGCACGGCGGACGCCGTGGCCCAGGCGGAGAAGGCCCTCCGGGACGGCAGCCTCCAGGTCTTTGCCGGGCCTCTCACCGGCGTCAACGCCGACGGGGAGACCCTCGATCTGGCCGAGGGCGAGCACTACGCTGAGAGCGACGTGGAACACGGCGGCGGCAGCGCCCCCACCTTCGACTATGTGGTGGAGGGCATCACCGTGGTGTCCGGCAACTGAGATTTAAAAAAACCGGCCTCCGGAACCATCCGGAGGCCGGTCTTTTTATGCGTCCCGGCTTGCCAGGGCAGCTTGCCAGGCGGCGGTATTGTCCGCCGTCTGTTCCATGGGGGTGAGGCCCAGCTCCCCGGTGAGGAGCTCCGCCACCCCGGCGGCATAGACGGCCGCACCCTGCTTATTGAGGTGTCCGCCATCAAAAAGGTGCTCCTCCGGCACCAGCCCCAGAGCGTCAAAGGCATCCACCCAGTTAACAAAGGTCACTTCCGGAGCCCCGGCGGCCAGGTCCGCCTCCAGGCGCTGGTACTGCTCCGGGGAGCACTGGCTGTAACAGGGGTTGACCAGCACCACGGCCCGGATGCCCCGCTCCTCGCACAGTTCCAGACAGCGCAGGAGCCAGCCCAGATTTTCCTCATACTGCCCGTCGCTGAGGGGCCGGGGGTTGCGGGTGAGGACCAGCTCCTCCGCCGTGCCCTCCACGGGGGTAAAGCCCTTCCGGTCGTCGGTCCGGGCCGGGGTGAGGACCCGGAGCAGGTCGCCGGGGCGGACTTCCTTCCAGCGGCTGTGGTAGAACCACAGGTCCCAGAGAAGCCCCGTCCGCAGCTCCGGCTCGGCGGCGGTGAAGATGGCCCCCAGCTTGTTGAGGGAGGGGGGCATGTAGACCACATTGGTCTGGGTGTAGTTCTGATATTGTTTGAAGAACACCCCGGTGGGCTCGATGACCACCGCCTGCGGGTTTTGCGTCTCCAGCGCCTCCCGGAGGTACCAGTAGGTGAGGGACATGGTCTGCTCCGAGCCTCCCATCACATAGCCGGTGAGACCGCTGTGGCGGTAGATCTCCACCGGGTCAAAGTCACAGTAGGCGTAGGAGGAGCCGAAGTAGAGCACATCCATGGTGTCCCTGGGTTCAGCGCGGTAGGCCCGCCAGGTGGAGCCGTAGGACACCTGGGGGGGCCGGAGCACCGCCCCGGCCAGGCTCAGAAGGCCCACGGCCAAGGCCAGAAAGAGCACCGCGGCCAGGAGCCTGCGCAGAAATACCTTTTTCACCACAAGCCCCCCTTAATACTTGAAGTAGATGAAGGACTGGGCGTCATAGCCCGGCCCGTAGCAGCCCAGCACCACCGTCAGAACCAGCAGGAAGAGCGCCGCACCCCACCGGAGGGGGAGCGGGGCCTCCCGCCAGCGCTGAGAAAGGGGCGTTTCGCCCTGGTCCAGCACATCTCCCACCAGGAGAAGGAGCAGCCCGAAGGCGGCGGCCAGGGCGTCCCACCGGTCCAGGCCGATGGAGGTGAACACCCACCAGGGCCCCCGCACCAGCGCGCCGTAAAACTCCCCCGCCAGGGTGAGGGAGGGGGCCTGGAAGAACACCCAGGCCGACGTGGCCAGCAGGAAGGTGATGCCCATTTGCCAGAGCGCGGTCACGTTGCGGCCGTCTTTCAGCCCCACCGCCGAGCGGATGCGGCTCCGCACCGGGGCGGTGATGGCCCCGATGACCTGATACACGCCGTTCAGAAGGCCCCACACCAGGAAGGTGAGAGCCGCCCCGTGCCACAGGCCGCTGACGGCAAACACGATGAGAAGGTTGATATATTTGCGCCCGGTCCCCCGCCGGGAGCCGCCCAGAGGGATGTACAGGTAGTCCCGGAACCAGGTGGACAGGGAGATGTGCCACCGCCGCCAGAACTCCTGGATGGAGCGGGCGAAGTAGGGGGCCCGGAAATTCTCCATCAGGGTGAAGCCCATGGCCTTGGCCACCCCCAGGGCCATGTCGGAGTAGGCGGAGAAGTCGCAGTAGATCTGTAAGGAGAAGGCGAAGGCCGCCAGCAGCACCTGGAGCCGTCCGAACTCCCCTGGGGCCCCAAAGACCAGATTGACCAGAATGGCCAGCCGGTCGGCCAGCACCAGCTTCTTGAAGGCCCCCCACAGAAAGCGGAAGAGCCCCTCCCGCAGCCCGTCCCAGGTCACCGGGGGCAGCTCTCTGAGCTGGGGCAGCAGCTGGGGAGCCCGGGGGATGGGGCCGGAGAGCAGGTGGGGGAAGAAGGAGAG
>DYBS01000247.1 GCA_019418525.1 Clostridiales bacterium | reverse complement strand
CCGTAACGAGACCCTCCGCCCAGGCGGATTTGCCGCTTCCGCTGCCGCCGGTGATGAGGGCCAGCATCACTGCTTGCCCAGGGCGGCGTTCTTCTTCCACGCGGCGATCACCGCGTCCATGACCACGCCCCGGAAGCCGCCCCGCTCCAGGGCGGCCACGCCCTCGATGGTGGAGCCGCCGGGGGAGCACACCGCGTCCTTCAGCGCGCCGGGGTGTTCCTCGCTCTCCAGCACCAGGCAGGCCGCGCCGATGAGGGTCTGGGCGGCGAAGGACATGGCCTGCTTCCGGGGGAGCCCGGCCAGCACGCCGCCGTCGGCCATGGCCTCGATGAAGGGGTAGACGAAGGCGGGGCCACACCCAGCTACCGCCGAGAAGGCGTCCATGAGCCCCTCGTCCAGCCGCTCCACCCGCCCGGCGTAGCGGAGGATGTGCTCCACCGCCTGGAGGTGGGAGGCCTGGGCGTTGGGACCGGCGCACAGGGCGATCATGCCCTTGCCGATGGAGCAGGGAGTGTTGGGCATAATGCGCAGGATGGGGGTGCCCGCCGGCGCCCAGCCGGCCAGGGTCTCAGTGGTGAGACCGGCGGCCATGGACACCAGCACCTGGCCCGGGGTGAGGACGGGGCCGATCTCCTCCAGCAGGGCGCGCATCATATGGGGTTTTACGCCGAGAAAGAGGTAGCGGGCGGCACAGGCGGCCTCCAGGTTGTTGGCGGCCACGGTGCAGCCGGTGTCGCTCTCCAGGTCCTGGGCCTTGGAGCGGGTGCGGTTGGAGATAATGACGTCCTGGGGGGGCACCGACTGGCAGGCGGCCCGGACCAGCGCTCCGCCCATATTGCCCGTGCCGATGAATGCGGCTTGTTTCATGTGCAAGACCTCGCTTTCCCTGATTTGTGTCCCAGTGTACCACATCCCGCCGCCCCAGGCAAGCGGGGGCATAGGACGGGCCGGGGGGCGCATAGAGTGACCACAGCCGGAGGGAAGGGGAGAGGTCTATGGGCGAGCGGGTGACGGAGCTGCGGTGCAAGGAGATCATTGGTCTCACCGACGGGATGCGCTACGGGTATGTGGGAGATGTGGAGGTGGACCTGGAGACAGGCAAAGTGCTCGCTCTGGTGGTGCCGGGGCGGCTCAGGCTGCTGGGACTGCTGGGGCGAGAGCCGGAGCGGGTCTTTCCCTGGGAGCAGGTGAAGCGCATCGGGGCGGACATCGTGCTGGTGGAGAGCACCCCCGCCCAGGCGGAGGAGGAGCGCCCGACCCGCCGCGCCCGGCGGCGGGAACGGGGGAGGCATTTCCAAAGTTAGGACAGGAAATCACCGGGAAACCCTTTACGAGGGGGAATTCTGTGGTATAATACGGTTAAGGCAGTGGAATAATTTTTAAACTGCATAGTATAAAAATCTAAGGAATCCATTCCGGGGGAGCAACTACTTATGTGTGGAATCGTGGGATTTGTAGGAAGAAGTGAGGCCACGCCCATCTTGCTGGAGGGCCTGCGCCGTCTGGAGTACCGCGGGTATGACTCGGCGGGCGTGGCGGTGTACGGTCCGGACGGCCTCCAGGTGGTCAAGACCAAGGGCCGCATCCAGGTTCTGGCCGAACAGGTGGAGGCCAGGGGCGGGCTCTCCGGCACCATCGGCCTGGGACACACCCGCTGGGCCACCCATGGCGCCCCCTCCGACGTCAACTCCCACCCACACGTCAGTGAAAACGGTCGTATTGCCGTGGTACATAACGGTATCATTGAAAATTATGCCGAGATCCGGGCCTTCCTGGAGTCCACCGGTGTTCACTTCGCCTCGGAGACCGACACCGAGGTGGTGGCCCAGCTGCTGGAGTACTATTACCAGGGAAATATCCTGAATGCGGTGACCAAGGTGCTCCACCGCATCCGGGGCGCCTACGCCCTGGGCATCCTGTGCGCCGACTGCCCGGACCGACTCATCGCCGCCCGGAAGGACAGCCCTCTCATCCTGGGCTTCGGGGACGGCTTCCATGTGATGGCCAGTGACGTGACCGCCGTCATCGAGCACACCCGGGATGTGTGCTACCTGGATGACGGGGAGATCGCGGAGCTCACCGCCGACCACTGCTGGGTGTATGACGCCTATCTCCGCCCGGTGGAGAAGGAGCACCGCTACGTGGACTGGGAGATCTCCGCCGCCGAGAAGGGCGGATACGAGCACTTCATGCTCAAGGAGATCATGGAGCAGCCCAAGGCGGTGCGGGACACCATCACCCCCCGCATCCGGGACGGGAAAGTGGTGCTGGACGAGCTGGAGTTCACGCCGGAGTACCTCAAAAACCTGGACAAGATCTACGTCATCGCCTGCGGGTCCTCCTACCATGTGGGTATGGCGGCCAAGTATGTCCTGGAGCGGCTCCTCCGCAAGCCGGTGGAGGTGGCCCTGGCCTCGGAGTTCCGCTACTGCGACCCCATCGTCACGGAGAAAACCCTGGCTCTGGTCATCAGCCAGTCGGGCGAGACCATTGACACCCTGGCCGCCATGCGGGAGGCCAAGCGCCTGGGGGCCCGGGTGCTGTCCATCGTCAACGTAGTGGGCTCCTCCATCGCCCGGGAGAGCGACGGGGTGCTGTACACCTGGGCCGGGCCGGAGATCGCCGTGGCCACCACCAAGGCCTATTCCACCCAGCTGGCGGTGGTGGACCTGATCGGCCTGGCCTTCGCCAAGGCCATGGGCACCATCGGGGAGGAGGAGTACGGCAAGCTGCTCTCCGCGCTGGAGGCCCTGCCGGGTCAGCTGGAGGAGGTGCTCAACCACCGGGAGCAGATCCAGTACCTGGCCTCCATCTACTTCAACCACCCCTCGGTGTTCTTCATTGGGCGGAATCTGGACTACGCCGTGGGGCTGGAGGGCTCCTTGAAGCTGAAGGAGATCTCCTACCTGCACTCGGAGGCCTACGCCGCCGGTGAGCTGAAGCACGGCACCATCTCCCTCATCGAGCCGGGTACCCTGGTGGTGGCTCTGGCGGGCTGCCGTCCGGTCTTTGAAAAGACCATGAGCAACGTGGTGGAGGTCAAGAGCCGGGGGGCCGATGTGCTGGGCCTCACCATCGCCCCGCTGAAAGAGGCGGTGGCCAAGGTGGTGGATCACACCCTCACCGTACCGGAGACCCACCCGCTGCTGCTC
>DYBS01000246.1:1726-3160 GCA_019418525.1 Clostridiales bacterium | reverse complement strand
ATCTGGCGCACCGCCGATGCCTTTGGGGCCGACGCGGTGATTCTGGTCAACGGATGCGCCGACCCCTTTTCCCCCAAAACCGTGCGCTCCACCATGGGGGCCTGTTTCCGGCTCCCGGTGTGGGAGAGCGATTTTGATACCCTGGCCGTCCGCCTGAAGGAGGCGGGCATCCCCCTTTACACCACCGCCCTGCGGGAGGACACCGCCGACGTGCGGGAGCTGGACCTACGGCATGCGGCGGTGGTCATCGGCAGTGAGGGAAGAGGGGTGTCCCAGCAGGCGCTGGATTTGTGTGTGCGCACTGTAAAGATCCCCATGCGGGAGCGGTGCGAGTCCCTCAATGCGGCGGTGGCCGCCTCGGTGGTGCTGTGGGAGATGGCGCGGGGCGACTGAGTTCCCAAAAGAGAAAAAACGGGAGGCGATTTCCATGTCCACCCTCGGCGATTGGCTCTGGCTCTCCACCCGGGCGGGTCTGCGTACAGGGGAGGCAGCGGCTCTGGCCCGGCGCTTCGGCGGGCCGCGGGCGGTGTACTGTGCCGACCCGGCGGAGTTTGAGCTGCTGCATCTCCCCACTGAGCTGCGGCGCAGCCTGGCGGACAAGTCTATGGACGGCACGGAGCGCATTTTAGGGGACTGCGACCGGCTGGGCATCGATATCATCACCCTCCAGGACGCCTCCTACCCCGAGCGGTTACGCCACATCGATAACCCGCCCGCCGTTCTCTACCGGAAGGGGCGGGCCTTTCCTCTGGACCAGGAGGTGGCGGTGGCCGTGGTGGGCGCCCGGCGCTGCACGCCCTACGGCACCAACCTGGCCGCCCAACTGGGGAACGACCTGGCTCGGCGGGGTGCGGTGGTGGTCTCCGGCATCGCCCAAGGCATTGACAGTGCGGCGCTCCGCGCCGCCCTCCGGGCGGGCGGACGGGTGGTTTCCGTGCTGGGCGGCGGCATCGACGTGGTGTATCCATCCTCCAGCGCCGACCTCTTCCGGGAGATCGGCGTGCGGGGCATGCTTTTGAGTGAGTATCCCCCCGGCACGCCCACTCAGGGGCCCCACTACCCGGTGCGCAACCGCATCATCAGCGGCGTGAGCCTGGGCACGGCGGTGGTAGAAGCCGCTGGGCGCAGCGGGGCCCTCATTACCGCCCGGCTCTCTCTGGACCAGAACCGGGACGTGTTCGCCTTCCCCGGCGCAGTGGGCGCGCCCATGAGTGAGGGGCCCAACCGCCTCATCCAGAAGGGGGAGGCCAAGCCCATTTTCTCGGCGGAGGATATTCTGGAGGAGTATGAGAACGTATATCCGGGCCGTCTCCTGTCCCGGGAGGCCGCAGAACCGATCCGGGCGAAAACGACCGAAATCCCCCGAAAGGAGCCGCGAAAACCGGCACAACTCATGGAAGAGGTTGACAAAACGCCGGGGAGGGCTTATAGTAC
>DYBS01000246.1:0-1716 GCA_019418525.1 Clostridiales bacterium | reverse complement strand
GAAGGCGGTCCTCCTGGCACTGGGGGCGGAAGCCCTCCATCCGGACGAGCTCACCGAGCGGTCCGGCGTCCCGGCCCGCCGGGTCCTCTCGGCGCTGACCCTTCTGGAGATGCGGGGGTGCGTGAAGAGCGCTCCAGGCAATGTATTTACTGCGGTGACGGTGTTCCGCGCAGAGGGACCCGATGCCGATTCCCGGCACTGACCGCTGCTGGCGGGTAGGGTGCATATATTTTGGAGGTACAGTTGTGGCAAAAACGAATCTTGTGATCGTGGAGTCCCCGGCCAAGGCCAAGACCATCGGCAAGTATCTGGGGCCGGACTACCAGGTCAAGGCGTCCATGGGGCACGTCCGGGACCTTCCCAAGAGCAAGCTGGGCGTGGATGTGGAGCACGGCTTTCAGCCGGACTACCAGCCCATCAAAGGCAAGGAAGAGGTCATCGAGGACCTTCAGAAGGCGGCCAAGAAGAGCGAGAAAGTGTTCCTCGCCACCGACCCGGACCGGGAGGGCGAGGCCATCTCCTGGCACCTGAAAGAACTTCTGAACATTCCGGACGACAAGACCTACCGGGTCACCTTCAACGAGATCACCAAGAAGGTGGTCAGCGAGTCCATCGCCGCCCCCCGTGGGCTGGACATGGACCTGGTGGACGCCCAGCAGGCCCGGCGCATCCTGGACCGGATCGTGGGCTATGAGCTCTCACCCCTGTTGTGGAAGAAGATCCGCCGTGGCCTGTCCGCCGGACGGGTGCAGTCGGTGGCCACCCGCCTGGTGGTGGAGCGGGAGGAGGAGATCCGGGCTTTCATCCCCCAGGAGTACTGGTCCCTGGACGTGGACCTGGAGCGCATCGCTCCCAACCTGGGCAAGTTCAAGGCCTCCTTCTACGGCCGCGAGAAGAAGATGGAGCTCCACAGCGAGGAAGAGGTGGACGCCGTCCTCTCGGCGGTGGAACAAGCCCCCTTCACGGTGGCGGGTGTGAAGCGGCAGGACAAGCTGCGCAACCCCGCGCCTCCCTTTACCACCTCTACCCTCCAGCAGGAGGCCAGCCGCAAGCTGAACATGACCCCCCGGCGCACCATGTCCATCGCCCAGCAGCTCTATGAGGGCGTGGATATCGCGGGGGAGGGCACCGTGGGCCTTATCACCTACATGCGTACCGACTCCCTGCGCCTCTCCGACGAGGCCACCGCCGCCGCCCGGGACTTCATCCTGGGCCGGTACGGCCAGGACTACTACCCCGGCAAGGCCCGGACCTTTAAGACCAAGTCGGGGGCCCAGGACGCCCACGAGGCCATCCGTCCCTCCGACGTGCGCCTCACCCCCGAGGACATCAAGAAGGACCTGACCGCCGAGCAGTACCGCCTCTATAAACTGATCTGGAGCCGCTTCCTGGCCTGCCAGATGAGCCCCGCGGTGTACGACAGCGTCACCATCGACGTGGAGAGCGCGGGCTATCACTTCCGCGCGAACCACTCGTCCCTGAAATTCTCCGGCTACACGGCGGTGTACGTGGAGGGGAAGGACGAGGACGACGAGGTCCTGCGCCAGTCCCCGCTGCCCGACCTGAGCGAGGGCGAGCGGGTGGCCCTGGCCGGCAAGCAGAAGGACCAGCACTTTACCCAGCCCCCCAGCCGCTACACCGAGGCCAGCCTCATCAAGGCGCTGGAGGAGAAGGGCATCGGCCGCCCCTCCACCTACGCCCCCACCATCTCCACCA
>DYBS01000245.1 GCA_019418525.1 Clostridiales bacterium | reverse complement strand
GGAAGGCCCCCAGCACGGTGGAGGAGAGGGCCAGGGTGTCCCCCTTCAGGGTCGCCCCCTCCGTCTCCTTTCCCTCCACGGGGCGGAGGAAGAAGGCCAGGGCCAGGAACAGCACGACAGCCACCACCGACAGCGCCCCCAGCGCCAGGGTGGAGGGCATGCCGGGGGTGACCAGTCCGGTATCCGGCTCAAAAGCGGTGGCCAGCTCCCACCGGCGCAGGAGCAGCCCTCCCGCGCCCAGCACCACGGCGGACACGGGCAACAGGATCTCTTTTCGCATGATCAGCATCCTTTCCGGATGGAACTCGTACAGAGTATTATAACACAGCTCTGAAAAAATGTCAGGAAATTTCCGCTCAGTTGGCCGCCTGGCTCTCCAGGTACTCGTCATAAGTCATCTTGCGGTCGATGAGCTTGCCGTCGGCGGTGAAGTCGAAGATGCGGTTGGCCACGGTCTGGACCATCTGGTGGTCGTGGGAGGAGAAGAGCACGTTGCACTTCACCGCCTCCAGGCCGTTGTTGACGGCGGTGATGGACTCCAGGTCCAGGTGGTTGGTGGGCTGGTCCAGCAGCAGCACGTTGGCGCCGGAGAGCATCATCCGGGAGAGCATGCACCGGACCTTCTCGCCGCCGGAGAGGACCTTGACGCTCTTGTACACGTCGTCGCCGGAGAAGAGCATCCGGCCCAGGAAACCGCGCAGATAGCTCTCGTGGGGGTCGGGGGAGAACTCCCGCAGCCACTCCACCAGATTCTCGTCGTGGCCCTCGAAATAGGCGTTGTTGTCCTTGGGGAAGTAGGAGAAGGTGGCGGTCTGGCCCCACTTGACCGTGCCCTCGTCGGGCTCCATCTCGCCGGTGAGGATTTTAAAGAGGGCGGTGTGGGCGTTCTCGTTGTCACCTACGAAGGCGATCTTGTCGCCGTGGCCCACGATGAAGGACACTTTGTCCAGCACCTTCACGCCGTCGATGGTCTTGGACACGTCGGTGACAAAGAGGATGTCCTTGCCCACCTCCCGCTCGGGGGAGAAGGCCACCCAGGGGTAGCGGCGGGAGGAGGCGGGCATCTCCTCCACGGTGAGCTTGTCCAGCAGCTTCCGGCGGGCGGTGGCCTGCTTGCTCTTGGACTTGTTGGCGGAAAAGCGGGAGATGAACTCCTGCAGTTCCTTGATCTTCTCCTCGTTGCGCTTGTTCTGGTTCTTGATGAGGGACTGCACCAGCTGGGAGGACTCATACCAGAAGTCGTAGTTGCCCACGTACATCTTGATCTTGTTGTAGTCGATGTCCACGATGTGGGTGCAGATGGTGTTGAGGAAGTGGCGGTCGTGGCTGACCACAATCACCGTGCCCTCAAAGTCCAGCAGGAAGTCCTCCAGCCAGTTCACCGCGTTGATGTCCAGGTTGTTGGTGGGCTCGTCCAGCAGCAGGATGTCCGGATTGCCGAACAGGGCCTGGGCCAGCAGCACCTTCACCTTCAGCCGGGCGTCCAGGGTGGCCATGTCGTTGTAGTGCAGCTCGGTGCCCAGTCCCAGACCCTGGAGGATGCGGGAGGCGTCGCTCTCGGCCTCCCAGCCGCCCAGCTCGCTGTACTCCTCTTCCAGCTCGCAGGCCCGGATGCCGTCCTCCTCGGTCATCTCCTCCTTGGCGTAGAGGGCCTCCTTCTCCTTGCCGATGTCGTAGAGGCGCTGGTTTCCCATGATGACGGTGTCCATCACGTTATAGGCGTCGTAGGCGTTCTGGTTCTGCTTCAGGACCGACATACGCGTCTTGGGAAGGATGGAGACCTCGCCCTTGGTGGGCTCCAGGTCGCCGGACAGGATTTTTAGGAAGGTGGACTTGCCGGCGCCGTTGGCTCCGATGATGCCGTAGCAGTTGCCCTTGGTGAACTGGAGGTCCACATGGCTGAAGAGGGCCTGGCCGCTGTATTGCAAAGTCAAATCAGAAACGGTGATCATGCACTTGCTCCTTTACGATTGAAAATGATTCAGAATCTTACCTATGATATCACAGCCGCCCGGAAAATGATAGTGCAAAAAGCGAGAAATACGCCCTCTGGAGCAGAGCAAAAAAGTCTGATATAATAGGAGCGCATCCACACAAGGAGGAAAGACCATGTCGCTTCTCATCTGTCCCCTTTGCGCCTCGCCCCTGACCCGGGAGGAGCGCACCTACACCTGCCCCAATGGCCATAGCTTCGACCTGGCCAAGGAGGGGTATGTCCACCTGCTCCCTGCCAACCAGAAGCACTCCAAGGCCCCCGGCGACGACAAGGCCATGGTGGCCGCCCGCAGCCGCTTTCTGTCGTCGGGGTACTATGGGCACCTGTGCGCGGCCCTTCAGGAACTCGCCTGCCGGTACGCCCCGGAGGGGGAGGCGGTGCTGGTGGACTCAGGCTGCGGCGAGGGTTACTATACCGCTGGGGTGGCCGCCGCCCTGCGGGAGAGCGGCCGCACCGTCCGGGGCGCGGGGGTGGATATCTCCAAATTCGCCCTGCGCCACGCCGCCAAGCGGGACAAGGCCCTGGAGTTCGCCGTGGGCTCGGCCTACCGCCTGCCGGTGGCGTCCGACTGCGCCCACCTGCTCCTCAACTGCTTCTCCCCCATGGCCCCCGATGAGTTCCACCGGGTCCTCCGGCCCGGCGGGATGCTCTTCTACGTGGTTCCCGCCCCCCGGCACCTGTGGGAGCTCAAGGAGGTACTCTATCGCACCCCTTATGAAAACCCCGACGAGGCCATCCCCTACGCGGGGTTTTCCCCCGTGGAGGTGGTGCCGGTGGAAAAAACGGTGGAGATCGCCGACCATGAGGACCTGATGGCCCTCTTCCACATGACCCCCTATACCTGGAACACCCCCAAGGAGGGGGTGGCACGGCTGGAGGCCCTCTCCTCCCTCACCGTCACCGCCGCCTTCCGCATCCACGTATTCTGCCGGGCATAGGGACAAGCCCCCTCCGCATAGGCTTTGCCCGGAGGTGAATGCCCATGTCCCGCCTGCTCTCTCTGCCCCGCGTTCGTGACGCCATTCTGGGCGTGGTGCTGCTCTGCGCTGCCGCCGCTCTCATGCTCTGGCCCAAGGAGGCCATGGAGGCCGCCCGGGACGGGCTCACCCTGTGCGCTAACGTGATCGTCCCGTCCCTCTTCCCCTTCTTCGTCCTCTCCTCCCTGGTGGTGGAGCTGGGGC
>DYBS01000244.1 GCA_019418525.1 Clostridiales bacterium | reverse complement strand
GCGTCCTGCAGGCCGTAGGTGGTAGCCACCTCCAGCACGGTGCCGTCAGCCGTCTTCTCCGCCAGGAAGGTGTTGAAGGCGTCCACCAAGTCGGACCCCTGCCGGAAGCCCACGCCATATTCCTCGGAGGGCAGGTCCTGGGCCTCATTCAGGTTCAGGCTGTAGATCAGATCGGCGTAGCTGGTGCCCTCGCCGGTCATCTCAGCGGCCATCAGCACGTCGATGACGGCGGCGTCGGACGTGCCGGCGGCAACCTCCATCAGGGCGTTGGACTGGGCCTGGACCGGCACGGTGGTGGCACCCAAGGCCACGGCGGCATCCTCACCGGCGGAGCCGGACTCCACAGCGATGTTCAGGCCCTCCAGAGAGGTCAGGCCCTCGAACTCAGCGGCCCGGTCGGCAGGATAGACCAGAGTCTGGTAGTTGGTGCAGTATGGGTTGGACGTACCCATAGCAGCCAGAACGTCGTCGGTGAGAGTCATACCATTCCACACGCAGTCGATGGCCCGGGAGTCCAGCTCTTCCACCTTGTAGTCCCAGGTGATCTCCTGGAACTCCACGGAGACGCCCAGGCTCTCGGCAAACAGCTTGGCCAGGTCGGCGTCAAAGCCGATCCACTCATCGCTGCCCTCTTCCTTGTAGTCCATGGGGGCAAAGTAGGTAATGCCCACCACCAGGGTGCCCTTATCCTGGATATAGGCCACGTCGCTCTCGGGAGCGGTGTCACCGGAGACTTCTTCCCCTGTGGGCTGGTCATCAGTGGCGGCGTCCTCGTCAGAGGTTCCGCCGCAGGCGGCCAGAGAGAAGGTCATGGCCAGGGCCAGCAGCGCTGCCCACAGCTTCTTCATGTTTTTCATCGTCAATCCTCCAAATCTCTGGACGGAGATACCGTCCGTTTCATTACATTAGCAGTTTACCACACTAAATTATCCGTGTAAAGCCGCAAAATCAGCCAAGAACGGAGAAGGCCGGCTCCTGAATTTGTGCATCTTCTCCAAAACAAGACGGGCTGTCATACTTCGCAGCAGCCGGACATAGAGTGGAACAAGACTATGGAGCGGAAAAAGGACGGGATGCTATGAATACCAGTATCTATCAGAATATCGCCACCCGCACCGCTGGGGATATCTACATCGGCGTGGTGGGTCCCGTGCGCACCGGGAAGTCCACCTTCATCAAGCGGTTCATGGAGACCCAGGTGATCCCCAACATCGACAACGTCTACCGCAAGGAGCGGGCCCGGGATGAGCTGCCCCAGAGCGGCTCTGGCCGGACCATCATGACCGCCGAGCCCAAGTTCGTCCCGGAGGAGGCTGCCCAGATCCAGCTGCCGGACGGGGCGAGCTTTTCCGTGCGGCTGATCGACTGTGTGGGATACATGGTGAAGGGCGCCATCGGCCAGATGGAGGACGACACCCCCCGGATGGTCACCACCCCCTGGTACGACCATGAGATCCCCATGACCGAGGCGGCGGAGATCGGCACCCGGAAGGTGATCGCCGAGCACTCCACCATCGGCATTGTCATCACTACCGACGGCACCATCTCCGACATCCCCCGGGAGGACTACCTGGAAGCGGAGGAGCGGGTGATCCGGGAGCTGCAGGAGCTGGGGAAGCCCTTCATCGTCCTGCTGAACTCCGCAGACCCCCGGGGCGACCGGGCCCAAGCCATTGCCAAGGACATCTCCTCCCGGTATGAGGTGAACTGCATGGCCGTCAACTGCCTGGAGCTGGACGAGGACGCCGTGGCCGCCATCCTGAAGGCGGTGCTCTACGAGTTCCCCATGCAGGAGCTGGACCTGTTCCTGCCCCCCTGGGTGGATGCCTTGCCGGCGGACCATCCTATCAAAGCGGGCCTGTATGACGCCATCCGTCAGAACACCGCCCAGCTCCGCCACATCCGGGAGGTGGAGGGCGTCATCGCCGCCCTGGGGGAGAGCGAGCACATCAGTGAGGCCAGAATCTCAGCCATCGACCTGGGCACCGGCGTGGCCGCCGCACGGCTGGCCTTGCCCCGGGAGCTGTTCTACAAGACCCTGTCGGAGCAGTCCGGCTTTGAGGTGGGGGATGATGGGGATCTGATGAGCCTGCTGACGAAGCTGGCGGCGGTGAAGGCGGAGTACGACAAGGTAGCCGGCGCCCTCCACGACGTCCGAGAGACGGGCTACGGCATCGTGGTCCCCGGCATCGACGAGCTGAAGCTGGAGGAGCCGGAGATCATGAAGCAGGGCGGCCGGTACGGCGTGCGGCTGAAGGCCAGCGCCCCCAGCATCCACATGATCCGGGCGGACATCGAGACTGCCGTCAGCCCCATCGTGGGCAACGAGAAGCAGTCCGAGGACATGGTGAACTACCTGCTGCAGGAGTTTGAAGGGGATACCAGCAAGATCTGGCAGTCCAACATCTTCGGACGCAGCTTCCACGAGCTGGTGAACGAGGATCTGCAGGCAAAGCTCAAGCGGATGCCGGAGGACGCCCGGCGGAAGCTCCAGGAGACCCTGACCCGCATCATTAATGAGGGCAGCGGGGGACTCATCTGCATCATTCTGTGACGCAGACATCATAGAAAGGGCGCCGGAGGAATCCGGCGCCCTTTCTTACTATTCCAGCCTGTCCCGGAGGGAGCTGGGAAAAGGCCGACTCGCCCGGTATACGTGAGACCGACCACCACAAAGGGAACCAAAAGACGCCGAACAGCGCAAGGATTGGGGGATTCCTGTTCAGATGTCCCAAAGGCATCCCTGAAGAAGAAATTTCCTCCGATGCCCTCACCGCTTCATCCGGGGATCGCAGGTGCCGAACCGCCGGACATTTTCCCGCCCCTGGGACAGGGTCAGCCCATGATTTTCGTCGCTGGGCTCGTTGTCGGAGGAAATGAACACGTCGTTCTCCCACCAGCATACCGGGCAAATGTAAGCCACCGCCTCCTCCGGCGGGACCGGGAGGGTGATCTGCCCACAGCAGGGACAGGGATAGCGCCCGGGCCGATCCTGAGCTGCCGGAATCGGAGGCTCCGGCGGCCCATAGCCGTTGAACGCCTTGGGCGCGTAAAACATCTTTTTTCGTGTGTGCGCCATGGAGACCACCTGCGTCTCACAGCGCCGTGCCACGAGTGGGGACATACAGCCCGGTCATGTCCACGCCCTCCAGCTCCAGCAAGAACTGCTTGTTGGCCACGCCTCCGGCGTAGCCTGTCAGACTTCCGTCGCTGCCCACAACCCGGTGACAGGGGATCAGAA
>DYBS01000243.1 GCA_019418525.1 Clostridiales bacterium | reverse complement strand
CCAATGACGAGATGAAGGGCCGCATCATCGGCCGCGAGGGCCGCAACATCCGCACCATCGAGACCCTGACGGGTGTGGATCTCATCATCGACGACACGCCCGAGGCCATCACCGTCTCCTGCTTCGAGCCGGTGCGGCGGGAGATCGCCCGCCTGGCCCTGGAGAAGCTGATCGCCGACGGCCGCATCCATCCCACCCACATTGAGGAGATGGTGGAGAAGGCACGCCGGGAAGTGGAGAACACCATCAAGGCAGAGGGTGAGCGCGCCGTGTTCGAGTGCGGCGTGCGGAACCTGCACCCGGAGCTGGTGAAGATGCTGGGCCGCCTCCACTACCGGACCAGCTACGGCCAGAACGTCCTGCAGCACTCCATCGAGGTCAGCCACATCGCCGGCATGATGGCCTCCGAGCTGGGTGCGGATGTCCAGGCTGCCAAGCGGGCCGGCCTGCTCCACGATCTGGGCAAGGCCGTGGACCACGAGCTGGAGGGCACCCACGTGTCCCTGGGTGTGGAGTTCGCCCGGAAGTACAAGGAGCGGGAGGACATCATCCACGCCATCGAGGCCCACCACAACGATGTGGAGCCCCGGACCGTGGTGGCCTGTCTGGTGCAGGCGGCAGACGCTATCTCCGCAGCCCGCCCCGGTGCCCGGCGGGAGAATCTGGAGAACTACATCAAGCGTCTGGAGCAGCTGGAAACCATCACCGGCTCCTATCCCGGCGTGGATAAGGCCTACGCCATCCAGGCCGGCCGCGAGGTGCGGGTCATGGTGAGGCCCGAGCAGGTCAGCGAGGACCAGATGGTCATCCTGGCCCGGGACCTGGCCAAGAAGATCGAGGAGGAAATGGAGTACCCCGGTCAGATCAAGGTCCACGTCCTGCGGGAGACCAAGGTCATCGAGTACGCGAAATAAGAATTGCAGCAAGGCGGCGGGCCATCGGCCCGCCGCCTGTTCTTGGTTTCGAAGAAGGGTACTTCCGTCAGCAGATGGGAGCCGCCGGAGCACATAGCCTGCCTATATGGACGAATCTCCTGCAGGAAAGCGCCCTGCTTTCCTCTCAAATATCAAAGAGAGCAAGCTTCGGCGCAATATCAGTTCTGCAAATGCGGAACCAGGGAGCCATAACAGTTGACTTTTTCTCCCAGAGTGGATACAATAAATGTTCAGTGTAAACTGCGCCGAAGGACGGCGCGATCATAGAGAAAAGGATGAAGACTATGGCACAGGATAAGAGACAGGTGGACGCCATCACCGCACGGGACGTAGACTTCGCCCAGTGGTACACGGACGTCTGCAAGAAGGCGGAGCTGATCGACTACACCTCCGTGAAGGGCATGTTCATCTACCGGCCCTACGGCTACGCCCTGTGGGAGAATATCCAGGCGGAGCTGGACCGGCGCTTCAAGGCCACGGGGCACGAGAACGTGTACCTGCCGGTGCTGATCCCGGAGTCCCTGCTCCAGAAGGAGAAGGACCATGTGGAGGGCTTTGCACCCGAATGTGCGTGGGTCACTGTGGGCGGCAGTGAGAAGCTGGAGGACCGCTGCGCTATCCGCCCTACTTCGGAGACGCTCTTCTGCGAACATTATGCCAACATCATCCACTCCTGGCGGGACCTGCCCAAGCTGTACAACCAGTGGTGCAGCGTGCTGCGGTGGGAAAAGACCTCCCGCCCCTTCCTGCGCCATCGGGAATTCCTGTGGCAGGAGGGCCACACCATGCACGCCACCGCCGAAGAGGCCCGGGAAGAGACCATGCAGATGCTGAACATCTACGCGGACTTCATGGAGAACGTGCTGGCTATGCCTGTCATCAAGGGCCGCAAGACCGACAAGGAGAAGTTCAACGGCGCAGAGGAGACCTACACGGTGGAGTGTATGATGCACGACCACAAGGCCCTCCAGGCGGGCACCAGTCACTACTTCGGCGACGGCTTTGCCAAGGCATTTGACATCACGTTCACTGGCAAGGACAACCAGCCCCACTATCCCCACCAGACCAGCTGGGGCGTCAGCACCCGGATGATCGGCGGCATCATCATGACCCACGGCGACGACAACGGCCTGGTGCTGCCGCCCCGGATCGCCCCCACCCAGGCGGTGGTGATCCCTGTGGCGGCCCACAAGCCCGGGGTGCTGGAGGCGGCGGCCTCTCTGCGGGACCGGCTGAACGCGGCCGGCGTGCGGAGCAAGATGGACGACTCTGATAACTCCCCTGGCTGGAAGTTCGCAGAGTATGAGATGAAGGGTGTGCCCGTCCGGGTGGAGATCGGCCCCAAAGACATGGAGAAGGAGCAGTGCGTCATTGCCCGGCGGGACACCGGCGAGAAGATCACCGTGGCCCTGGCGGAGCTGGAGAGCGCCGTGAAGGCCCTGCTGGATCACATCCACGACAATCTGTATGCCATGGCCCTGAAGAACCGGGAGGACAACACCTTCGACATCCAAACTCCCGAGGAGGCCAAGGCCATTGTGGAGGGGAAGGGCGGCTTCCTCCGGTCCAAGTGGTGCGGCAGTCTGGAGTGTGAGCTGGCCATGAAGGAGCGGGCCGGTGTCAGCTCTCGCTGTATGCCCCTGGTCCAGAGCGGCACGGAGGGCACCTGCCCCGTGTGCGGCAGGAAATGCACCACCGACATCTACTGGGGTGTGGCTTATTGAGAACGAAAAGGGAGGAGGGGAACGCCCCCTCCTCTCTTTTTCAGCAGTCCGGAAGGGCTGAAACCGACGGTTTTCCTCCAAAATTTCGGAAGAATTGGAAAAAGATCCAGCCCTCCAAAAAAATCTTCATATTTTCATAAAAAACAGAGAAAATAGGCTTGACATTAGCAAGATTTTCTTTTATGATAATAAAGCTCGCGTGGAGGGCAGAACTGCGCCCGGCGAGTACTGCGATGAACCGGGAGATTGCTCGAAAGAGGTAACTTCCGGGGAGTATGTCCGATAATCGGGCGGCTGAGAAGGATCTGTACGTTGCGTAGATCGCTGCGCCATGACAGGATACCGGCCGTATCATGCGCCGGTATTTTTCATGAGCTGGAATGATACGCACGGTTAAGCGTATAGAAAAATTCTCTCGCCGTAGGTCGTCGAGACTCGTGAAACTACCTACGAAATCAGGAGGAAACAACCATGGCTCAGAAAGAAATGATCCGCATCCGGCTGAAGGCCTATGACCATCAGGTCATCGACCAGAGCGCAGAGAAGATCGTGGAGACCGCCAAGCGCACCGGCGCGTCCGTGTCCGGCCCCATCC
>DYBS01000242.1:2873-3264 GCA_019418525.1 Clostridiales bacterium | reverse complement strand
TGATGCCGCCGATGAGCTGCACCCGGTAGGGCTTCATGCCCAGCACGCGCCAGGCGGCCTCCCGGCAGGCAGCGAAGGCCTCGGGCAGGATGTCGTCCAGGGTCTCGCCCTTGGCGAGGCGCTCCTTGAATTCCGGGGTCTTGGCCTGGAGCTGGGCGTCGGTGAGGGCGGAGTACTCTCCGTCCAGGGCTTCGATTTTATCCACCAGGGGCTTAATGGCCTTCAGCTCTTTGGCGGAGCTGTTGCCGAAGAGTTTCTTCAACAGGTTCATTTCGGGTCATACACCTTTCTTGGCTGGATGCCGGATCGGTAAGGTCCATAAAATTTCATGTTAGAGTATAGCACATCCCTCCTTAATAAAAAAGGGGAAATTGTGAACAAATAGAGGCGG
>DYBS01000242.1:0-2863 GCA_019418525.1 Clostridiales bacterium | reverse complement strand
CCGCCGCACCGCTGAAGTGCGTGTATCAAAAGGGAAACTCAGCCGTTCAGGCCGGGGACCTGGGGGAGCTGGGAGAGGCTGCGCTGGAGTTCCTCGTCGGTGGGGATATAGTCCCGCATCTTGCCGCTGCGGAAGTTTTCGTAGGCGGTCATGTCAAAGTAGCCGGTGCCGGTGAGACCGAAGAGGATGGTCTTGCTCTCGCCGCTCTCCTTACATTTCAGGGCCTCGTCGATGGCGGCCCGGATGGCGTGGGCCGACTCGGGGGCGGGAAGGATGGTTTCCTGCTTGGCGAAGAGGACGGCGGCCTCGAACACCTTGGTCTGCTCCACCGACACGGCCTCCATGTACCCGTCGTGGTAGAGCTTGGAGAGGATGGGGGACATGCCGTGGTAGCGCAGACCGCCGGCGTGGTTGGCGGAGGGGATGAACTGGCAGCCCAGGGTGTACATCTTGGCCAAGGGGGTGATCTTGCCGGTGTCGCAGAAGTCGTAGGCGTACTTGCCCCGGGTGAGGGAGGGGCAGGAGGCGGGCTCCACCGCCACGATGCGGGGATCTGCCTTGCCGGTGAGCTTATCCCGCATAAAGGGGGCGATGAGGCCGCCCAGGTTGGAACCGCCTCCGGCGCAGCCGATGACCACATCGGGGTACTCGTCCACGAGCTCCAGGGCGGCGGCGCTCTCCAGGCCGATGACGCTCTGGTGGAGGACCACCTGGCTCAGGACGCTGCCCAGCACGTAGCGACAACCGGGGGTGGTGACCGCCTTTTCCACCGCCTCGGAAATGGCGCAGCCCAGGCTCCCGGTGGTGTCGGGGTCGGCGGCCAGGATGGCCCGCCCGGCGTTGGTGGTGGGGCTGGGGCTGGGGATGATGTCGGCGTCGAAGGTCTCGATGACCGCCTTGCGGAAGGGCTTCTGCTCGTAGGAGCACTTCACCATGTACACCGTGAGAGGGAGACCGAAGAAGGAACAGGCCTCGGCCAGGGCGGTGCCCCACTGGCCCGCGCCGGTCTCGGTGGTGAGGCTGGTGAGCCCCTGGGCCTTGGCGTAGTAGGCCTGGGCGGCAGCGGAGTTGAGCTTGTGGGAGCCGGAGGTGTTGTTGCCCTCAAATTTGTAGTAGATCTTGGCCGGGGTGTCCAGATACTTTTCCAGGTTGTAGGCCCGGATCAGGGGAGAGGGCCGGTACATCTTATAAAAGTCCAGCACCGGCTCGGGGATGTCGAAATAGGGGGTGGTGTCGTCCAGCTCCTGCTTGGCAAGCTCGGTGCAGAACACCCCCTCCAGGTCGGACAGCGTGACGGGCTGGCCGGTGGCGGGATTCAAAAGGGGCTCGGGCTTCTCTTTCATGTCGGCCCGCAGGTTGTACCACTGGCGGGGGATGCGGTCTTCGGGCAGATAGATGCGGTGGGGGATGTTCTTCATAGCGGGTGCTCCTTTCAGAATGGCAATCAAAAAGCTCCTGTCTCAGCAGAGGAGCTTTATCCTCTGCCGGGACAGGAGCTGCTTCTCCTGCGGTGCCACCCGGTTTGGCGCGGAAAACGCGCCCACTCAGCCGTATGCCAACACATACGCTCCATGGATAACGGGGGGAGAGCCCGTCGGAAGCTACTGAGGACCAAAAGGCCCGGTTCGCCGCCGCCCTCGCAGGGCCATTCCATCCGGTATCCTCCGCCGCGATCCCACCACCCGCGGCTCTCTGTGGGAGTGTTCCCCGATGTACTCTTCCTGCTCAACGGTTTTCTTGCGCTTTAGTATAGTGCGGTGTGAAAGGAAATGCAACTGTGAGTTCTTACAAATGCAGGAGGGAAATTTCTGCCCTTTGCACAAAACCTCACTGCTCCTGCTTGCGCAGCAGGCGGATGTCCTCCCCCTGGAAGAAGAGGACCTGGTACTCCCCCTCCAGCCGGGAGGCGATCTGGGGGGAGTAGCGGCGGTAGACCTCGGCCATGGACAGGTTGGAGGAGATGACGGTGCGCCGCTGGGCGGTGAGGCGGGTGTTGATGAGGGTGTAGAGGGCGGACTGGACGAAGGGGGTGGTCATCTCGCTGCCTAGGTCGTCCAGGATGAGCAGGTCACAGTGGAGGTAGCGCCTCGTCTCGTCCCGGGCGTCCTCGGCGCCCTGGCGGTCCCGGGCGAACTTCCGCTCCTCGAAGCGGGCGAAGATGTTCACCGCCGTGTCGTACACCACCGAGTACCCCCGCTCCGACACGGTGCGGGCGATGCAGGCCGAGAGAAAGGTCTTGCCCAGGCCCGGCGCGCCGGTGAGGAAGAGGTTTTGGTAGCGGAACTCCGGAAAGGTGTTGGCGTACAGGCGGCAGATCTGGAAGATGGAATTCATCCGCTCCCGGGGGGACTTGCCGCCGCCCTCGGGGGGGAGGGGGCTGTAATAGTCCAGAGAGAAGCGCTCGAAGGACTGCTCCCCCAGGTCCAGGAGCTTGGAGAGCTCCTTGATCTGCTCCTCGGTGCACAGCTGGCGCAGACAGGTGCACATCTTCGTGCCCACCCAGCCGCTGTCCCCGCACCGGGGGCAGTAGGGGCGGTCGTCCAGGGCGTCGGCGGGGTAGCCCGCGTCGGTGAGGAGCTGGGCCCGGCGGCGCTGGAGCTCCAGGTTCTTCTGCTTGAGTTGCTCGATGGCGGGGGCGGGGTCGCTGCCGTGGCGGAGAGCGGCGGCGATGACCCCGGCCATGGTGCCGCTCAGCTCTCCCTCCAGCTTGGCCACCTGGGGGAGAGCGGCGCGGATCTCAGCCCGGCGGCGCGCGCTCTCCTCTTCCCGCAGGCGGCGGCGCTCGGTGAGGCGCTGGGTGGCCCGGCGCAGCACATTGGGATCGTATGCCATTTAACGGCCTCCTTCCCCGCCGTTCTGGCGG
>DYBS01000241.1 GCA_019418525.1 Clostridiales bacterium | reverse complement strand
CCATGGACCGCCAGCCGGTGCAGACCTATGTGCTGGAGCACGACTGGGGGGTGCTGGGGGACGCCATGCGCCGGGAGCTGGAGCGCGGCGGCCAGATCTACTACCTCCACAACCGGGTGGACACCATCACCCGCACCGCCGCCCGCATCAAGGAGATGCTGGGCGAGGACGTGGTGGTGGGCGTGGCCCACGGCAAGATGAGCCAGGAGGAGCTCAACGACGTGATGACCCGCATGAGCGAGGGCGAGGTGGACGTGCTGGTGTGTACCACCATCATCGAGACCGGCATCGACATCGCCAACGCCAACACCCTCATCATCGAGGACGCCGACCAGATGGGCCTGGCCCAGCTCCACCAGATCCGCGGCCGGGTGGGCCGGTCCAGCCGGCGGGCCTATGCCTACTTCACCTTCCGCCGGGGCAAGGTCCTCAGCGAGGTGGCCTCCAAGCGTCTCTCCGCCATCCGGGAGTTTGCCGAGTTCGGCTCCGGCTTCAAGATCGCCATGCGGGACCTGGAGATCCGGGGCGCGGGCAACATTCTGGGACCCGAGCAGAGCGGCTTCCTCCTCAGCGTGGGCTATGACATGTACCTGAAGCTGCTGGAAGAGGCGGTTCTGGAGGAGCGGGGCGAGCCCATCCCCCGCAGCACCGAGTGCTCTGCCGACCTCACCGTATCGGCCTCCATCCCCGACCGGTACGTCCCCTCCCCGGAGGAGCGGATGGACCTCTACCGCCGCATCGCCGCCATCCGCAGCGAGGCGGACGCCGATGACCTCATCGACGAGCTCATCGACCGCTACGGCGATCCACCCCGCAACGTGAACAACCTCATCTCGGTGGCCCTCCTGCGGGCCGACGCCTCGGAAAACGGCATCGCCGAGATCACCCAGAAAGGGGACTCCCTGCGCTTCTTCCTGCGGGAGTTCCAGCTGGAGCGGGTGTCCGCCCTGTGCGCCGACCTCAAATACCGGGGCCGCCTGCTCTTCGCGCCGGGGGACAAACCCTGCATCACCCTGCGCCTCAAGAAGGGGGAGGACGCCCTCAAATGGGGCCGCAAGCTGGTGGAGGATTACGCAAAGACCGCCTCCGCGTAAGAGATACCACGTCAATTTTTGGTTGTACCCAAGCGGAAAGCGTGGTATAGTTTGAAAAGCTGAAAGCTTAAAAAGGAGGATACCACATCCATGAACTGTGCGAAACGCATCCTGAGCGGCGCGCTGGTGCTGACCCTGCTCACCGGGGCCCTCACCGGCTGTGAGAGCAAGCCCGCCGCCGATGATATGGCCTACAAGCTCACCGGCATCCCCCGGGACGCCACTCTGATGACCGTCAACGGCCAGAAGGTCACCACCGAGGAGTACCTCTTCTGGCTCAACCAGAGCATCTCCATGCAGAAGCAGTACGGTAACCTGATGGACGACGCCTCCTGGGAGACCGAGACCGATGGCAAGACCGCCGCCCAGTACGTGAAGGACGACGCCATGGAGACCCTGAAGTACTACTATGTTATCGCCTCCAAAGCCAAGGAGTACGGCGTGGAGGCCATGACCGAGGACCAGACCACCGACCTCAACGACCAGATCGACTCCATCGCCCAAACCATGGAGAGCCAGAACATGACCCTCCAGCAGTACCTGGACATGCAGGCCATCTCGGAGCAAGGCTTCCGGGACATGATGGGTAAGCTCAACTACGCCCCCAGTAACCTGATGACCAAGCTCTCCGAGGACGGCGGCCCCCTGGTGCCCACCGACGAGGAGATGGACGCCTTCCTGGAGTCCGAGGGGCTCCACCAAGTCAAACACATCCTTCTCTCCACCCGCCGGGAGACCGGAGAGACCGACGCCTCCGGCTACCCCGTGTATGAGGACTTCTCCGAGGAGGAGACTGCCCAGGTGAAGGCCAAGGCCGACGCCCTGGTGGCCGAGATCCGGGCCGCCGACGACCCCGCCGCCCTCTTTGACGAGAAGATGAACGAGCTCAGCGAGGACGGCCGGGACGAGAACGGCGATCTGGCCGCTCCCGACGGCTATCTGGTCTACGAGGGTGCCTCTTTCGACGCCGACTTCCTGGCCGCCGCCCTGGCCCTGGAGGAGGGCGAGATCAGCGACCCGGTCAAGACCCAGTTCGGCTACCACATCATTATGAGCGTGGACCCCGACACCGATGAGACCCGCTCCTACTTCCCCAACTACAAGATGAACCAGCTGGTGGAGCAGTGGGTGGCCGAGGCCGACGTGAAGGTGGAGGACGAGCGCTTTAACGCCATCGACCCCAAGGATTTCTCCGAGAAGCTGACCGCCGTTCAGGACGAGTATATCGCCCAGGCGCAGGCCCAGGCCAGCGCCAGCCCGTCGGTGGACCCCTCCGCGCAGGTCTCCGCCCAGCCTGAGACCAGCGACACCCCCGCAGAGAGCCCCGCGCCTACCACGGAATCCTGATACAAACGCCGCCCTTCCGATTTGGAAGGGCGGCGTTCTTTTTACAGATGTTCCAGCGTCCCGGCCAGGAGGGCGGCGTAGTCGGGTAAGCCCGCCAGGGGCGCCCGCTCGGTGATCGCGTGGGCGTCCAGGATGTTGGGCCCGGTGGAGGCCATTGCCATGGCCGGGTTCTTGGCCCCCAACACCGAGGGCTCCAGCCCCACGTGGACAGCGGTGACCGCCATGGTTCGGCCGGTCTCCGCCTCATAGGCCCGGCAGAGGGTGCGCACCAGATGGTTGTCCCCGTCTCCCGGCCAGCCGGGGTAGGAGCTGACCTGGGCCAGGGTGAAGCCCGCCGCCCGGGCGGCGCCGTCATGCTGGGCAAAGAGCACATCGGCCTCCTCCTGCCGGGCGCAGCGGACGAAGGCCCGCACCATGGCGGCGCCGTGTTCCACCGAGAGCTGCCCCACGTTGGCCGAGGCCCCCACCACGTCGGGGAAGGCGTGGTGCATGGCCCACACCCCGTGGAAGAGGTTTTTCAAGAGGCCGCACACCGCCCGGCGGGTCTCCTCGCTCCACACCCGCTCGGGGCAGGGCACCGGGGTGACAGTAAGGAACAGGTGCGGCTCCGCTGCCCCGAATTGCTCCAGGAGTTTTTCCCGGAAGGCGGCGCACCGCGCCCGGAGCGTTTTTCCCTCTCCGGCGGGCAGGACTACCACCGCCCTGGCCTCACCGGGGATGACGTTGTGGGCCGTACCGCCAGAGAAGTCGGCCACCTGGGCCGGAAATTCCTCCAGCAGCTCCGCCAGGACCCGCAGGGCGTTCATCCGCCCCCGGTGGATGTCGTCCCCCGAGTGGCCCC
>DYBS01000240.1 GCA_019418525.1 Clostridiales bacterium | reverse complement strand
GCGCCAACATCGCCGGCTTCAAGCGGGTGGCTGAGGCCATGATGGAGCAGGGCGTCTTTTGAGGCGAGGCCTCTCACGGATCCTCAGCCGCATAGCCTGAATACAAACCACCCAGAACAGGCAGATGCGGCCGCTCCCCTCTCGCGAGGTTTGAGAACTGCAGTTTCACGCAATGTCTGCCAAAAGCCAAAGGGCGCCGGGGTGCCACCCGACGCCCTTTGATTTTGCGCCCTTTAATATGCGGCTCCATAAATGCGCGGCTGCATATTGATTTCCCCGACCCATGAAAGTCTTGTTTCTGTCTGCTACAGCATCATTTTAGCTTTAAAATTTTGCTCCCCTGGCCAGTTGCCTGCTGGCCAGGGGAGTTCTTTTTTCGCATACCTCAGAGATCGAATCCTGTCGTGATCCCTGTCAAGCGGAGGCGTCCTTTTTCACATAGTAGAGCTCCGTAATCTCCGAGGCGGATTGTCTAAGGAGGACGGCCACCTGCCGGGGGGAAAGGGAGCCGAGCGTCCCATCCGGTTGTTTGATGCTGTTAACCAGATTGGCGGCGAAGCAGAGTATGGAGCCCCCGCTGCTTCAGCTCAGCCGCCTTCAGGATGCGGTAGTACCGTTCGGGTATAGCCTTCGTGCTCGTCAGCGATGATCGACGCGTCTTCTACGAAGTACCACTCCGCTCTCAGATCCAGGATGGCGTCCACCGAGGCCTCGTTGAGAGGCACATCCCGCATTCTGGTAGATGCGTGTCCTGTTTCCCCAGGTGCGGAGAGCCTCGGCTTTGAACTTCATGGTATCATCTGGGGTGAAGATAGTCACATTTGCAGAAGTTGGTTGCTCCTTCTTCGGAGCAGAGCTGAAAAGACGGCTGCCGGGTTGGCAGCCGTCTTGGTGATTTCGGGAGATGGATACGGAAATGGCGCTCAGTAGAATTCCTTCAGATAGGCATCTACATCCGCCCGGGTGCCGGTGAAGGGGCCGGGGGTCTCCATCTTCAGGGACACTAAGGCGGTGGCGAAGCGGAGGGCGGTGGGGATGTCAGCAGTCAGCCGCTCATTGATGTAGCCGGCAAAGGTGGTGTCGCCCCGCCCGGTCCGGCCGGAGAGGTTTCTGGCCCGGATGGGGCATGTGTAGATCTCCCGACCATCGTAGACCAGCACCTCCGTGTTATGGGTGATGAGAATCTCCTTGGCGCCCCACTGGTAAAGCTGTCTGGCGGCCTCAGCCCGGTCGGTGAGACCTGTCAGAATCTCCGCCTCCGCCGCGTCGGTCTTGAGAAATCGGACATACGGCAGCAGCTCCTTTTTCTCTGCCCAGTCGTGATAGACCATGCCGCCGTTCTCCACCCAGCGCAGCATGGTTTGCACGTCGATGGCCACCATGGCGTGCCGGGCGGCAAAGGGGATCATCTCGTTGGGAATGTCGCCCGCTGCCAGGCCCGCCAGATGCCAGATCGCCGCATCGATATCCGGCACCTCCTCGGTGCGGTATGGTTCGATGACGCTGTCCACGGTGGAGGTGCGCCGCTCCCGGTCCGGGGTGTGGTAGACGTTTTTTGTGACAAAGGAGGTCCTGCTGTGCAGGGGATAGACGGTCACATTTGGGGCTGGGGCGAAGGCGGCGGCCAGGTCCACCTGGGCCGTGTCCGCCTTGGGGAGCACCGCGGTCTTGTGGCCGGTGTTGGCGGCGGCGAAGCCGGAGTAGTACACGGCGCCGCCCACGGCATGGACGGTGGTGCCGTCATAGTCCACATTGGTGTCCTGTGCCACCTCGCCGATGATCAGAGAGTCAAACTGGCTCATTTCTGTTTCTCCTTCCGCATTTCCTCATCCGTGTCCACAAAGGACTGGAACTCCGGGCTCCAGAGGTGGAAACGGTGCTGCCCAATCAAGGTCTTGTAGGCAAAGGAGTCGGCGGGCCTCTCTGGCAGGATCACGCCGGCCCGGGCCTCGTCCCCACTCTGATGGGTGTCGGATCCCGCCAGGCGGTAGTATTCTGGATGGCGGCGGGCCAGCTCTAGAGCCCGGTCATTGTAGTTGTCGTGCCGGGGATTGCCGTTGATGATCTCCGTACCGTGAATCGCGTCCTCAAACACCGTAGTGTTGCCGTCCCGATAGGGGTGGGCGTGGATAATAAGCACCTGGTCATGGAATTTCTGGAAGAACTCCCGGGCGCTCATGCAGCAAACGTAGGGGTTGGATCGCAGCCACGCCTCATCAATGCCGTACACCAGGTAGTCGTTGTCATTTTCGGGAAATCGCAGTTCCGCGCCGAGCAGCACTTGGAAGCCCACCTCGTCGCCCCGCTGTTTGGAGGCGCGGTAGCCGGAGAGATAGTGGTCTATGACCTTATTCCAATCGTGGTCTGTGTCAATCCGGGAGAGGTACTCCGGGTGGAGATGGTCCGTCACAACCAGTCCGGAGAAGCCATGGCGCACATAGCGGTCCACCACCTCCGCCGCCGGCAGGTGGCCGCACTTGCTGGTTTCCGCCGTGTGAGTGTGGGGGTCAAACAGGTATCCGTCCATAAAATGCCTTCTTTCCATGATTCAGACTGTCACGCTCAAACTGCGGGAGGGGGGCAGCGCCTTGGAACAGGGCAGACAAAAGCCGGTTTTTCCACCAAAAAGTCCTCGAAAATGCAAACGTTTTCGATTCTGCGACGCAACTCCGCCCGCAAGAAAGAGAAGTACACTTCTGCATTGAAATATATAGAGTTTTGTCAGAAAAGTCAATATAAAACTGCGATTTCTGGACTTTTGGTCAAAATGGCAAAAACAGGGGAGTGTCTTTGGCGGTTCCTCCCCTTGACAGAGAAAAGTAATCTACCATAGAATAAAGACAGAAAATCGAAAACGTTTGCATTCGGTGCATAAGACGAGTGGGCAGCGGATCCAGAGAGCATCTGCCTGTCTGCGGATAAGGAGGAAGGATGAACGAAAAAAGGTACAGGGCCGTCCTGTTCGACTTGGGCGGCACCCTTCGGATTGCGCTGGAGGATGAGCCCTATATGCGCCATGCCCGCAGGAAGATGACGGAGCTGGCGGGGGCACCGCTGCAGGTGGAGGACTTCTATCAGTTGGTAGAAGACCGCTACGAGTCCTATCGCCGCTGGGCCCTGGGAGAGAACAAGGAGGCTGGCGACCGGGAGCTCTGGTGCCGGTGGCTGCTGCCGGACTATGACCAGAAGCGCATTGCCCAGGTCTGCCATGAGCTGTCCTTTGAGTACCGCCAGTCCAAAGGCCGGCGTGTGGTGGTGGACGGCGGGGCAGAAGTGATCCGAACCTTGCACGAGCGGGGATACAAGCTGGGCATTGTGTCCAACCTGATTGGCGAGCACGAGGTGCCCGAC
>DYBS01000024.1 GCA_019418525.1 Clostridiales bacterium | reverse complement strand
GGGTGCTGGAGGGGGCGGCCGGCGGCGCCGGCTTCGGCCTGGGCGTAGGGCTGCTGGGGGCCGCGGTGTACTACAACACCGGCGGCGGTTTCGTGGTGCTCATGACTCTGCTGGGCCTGGGCACCGGTCTTCTCACCCAGTACGTCCTGCGGCAGGATTTTTGGGGGTGTCTGCTCTGTTCCGCGCTCTCTCTGGGGATTCTGGACCTGACCCGCATCCTCCCGCGTCTGCTCTACCAGCGGGAGTCCCTGGAGGCCATGCTCCGCGTGGCCGGCGGGGAGATCCTCTGGTCCCTGGTCTTTACCCCGCTGGTGTACCTCATCTTCCTGTGGGTCTTCCGGCGGGTCCCCAAGCGCACCCACTTCTGATCCGGCTCAGCCGGACCGCATCGCCGACGAAAGGGCTCATCCATGGATAGAAAAAACTTCCAACTCAGATTGTACGTCGTGGTGGCCGTCATGGCCCTGCTGTTCCTTCTCTTCATCGCGGTCCTGTGGGATCTCCAGATCATCCACGGCTCGGAGTATCGCCTCAACGCCACCAAGCGCATCGCCCAGGTGGAGACGGTGGAGGCCGTCCGGGGCGAGATCGTGGACCGCAACGGCCGGGTGCTGGTGACCAACCGCTCCACCTACCAGGTGACCCTCAGCGAGAGCGCCATGGGGGAGGAGGCTGAGCGCAACGCCAACCTTCTGGAGCTGCTGGAACTCTGCCGCAGCCAGGGGATCACCTGGACCGACACCTTCCCCGTGTCCCAGACCGCCCCCTATGTCTTCAACTTTGACCAGTCCACCAATACCGATAAAAAGGCCTTTGCCTCCCTGATGGAGACCATGAAGTGGACCGATCCGGCCCGGGAGGCCCTGGAGCAGATCGGTATGGCCCCCGAGGAGGAGGAGCAGACCCTCTCCGGCTTCCTGGAGGAGATCGGGGACACCGCCCAAGCCATCCAGGACGGCACCTACGGAACGGCGAGCAGCGGCGGGGCCATCTCCGCCGACGCCCTTTTGCAGACCATGCGGGAGTACTACGAGGTGGACCCCAGCGTCTCCGACGAGGACGCCCGGGCTCTGCTGGGGGTGCTCTACGAGCTGAGTCTGCGCAAGAAGAACGCCACCACCTCTGAGTACATCTTCGCCTCCGACGTGGACGTGCAGTTCATCACGGTGGTCAAGGAGCATAAACTGAAAGGTGTCACCATCGACGCCACCACTACCCGGGAGTACAAGACCTCCTACGCTGCCCACCTGCTGGGCCGGGTGGGTCCCATCTTCAAAGAGGACTGGAACGCCGAGGACTCCTATTATAAGAACAACGGCTACAATATGAACGACCTGGTGGGTAAGGACGGCGTGGAGTCCGCCTTTGAGGAGTACCTCCGGGGCGAGGCCGGCACCCAGGCCGTGGAGATCAACGACGACGGCAAGGTGGTGGGAGAGAGCTGGATGGTGGACAGTGAGACCGGCGAGACCCTGGAGCCCAAGCCGGGCGACAACGTGGTCCTGACCCTGGACCTGCGCCTCCAGGAGGCCCTGGAGGAGGCCCTGGCCAAGTGGGTCCCCACCCTCACCGACCAGTCGAAGATCGCCGCCGGCGTGGTGATGGACATGGAGGGCGGCGTGCTGGCCATGGCCTCCTACCCCACGTATGATCCCAACATTTACAGCAACGCCACCCTCTATAATGAGGCCAACAACAACCCCCTCCAGCCCTTCTACAACCGGGCCACCCTGGGCACCTACTCCCCCGGCTCCACCTTCAAGATGATCACCGGCGTGGCCGCCCTCCAGGAGGGGTACACCACCACGACGGAGGAGATCTACGATACCGGCCGCTTCCAGTACCCGAAGGGGCAGAAGTACCCCTATGGCGACTACCACCCCGCCTGCTGGTATTATACCGATTACGGCGGCTCCCACGGCTGGGAGAACATCAGCACCGCCATTCGGGACTCGTGCAATATCTTCTTCTACACCATGGCCGACCGGATGGGCATTGATATCATCAGCAAGTATGCCGCCATGTTCGGCCTGGGCCAGGCCACCGGCATTGAGCTGCCGGAAAAGACCGGCTATGTGGCCAGCCCCGAAACCAGCAAGGCCCTGGGGCAGGAGTGGTACGACGGTCTGCTGCTCTCCGCCGCCATCGGACAGGGCGATACCCTGTGCACCCCTCTCCAGCTGGCCAACTATGTGGCCACGCTGGTCAACGGCGGCACCCGCTATGAGGCCCATCTGCTGAAGAGCGTCAAGAGCAGCGACTACTCCCAGGTGATCCTGGAGAAGGAGCCGGAGGCCCTGGACACCATCGACATCGACCAGAAAAACCTGGACGCGGTGAAGTACGGCATGTACCTTCTGGGCACCGAGGGCAGCGTCTCCTCCTACTTCAAGGACCTGCCCGTCACCGTGGGCGCCAAGACCGGCACCGCCCAGGTGGGCTCCGCCACGGCAGAGGCCAACGCCATCCTGGTGTGCTTCGCCCCCTATGAGGACCCCGAGATCGCCATCGCCCTGGCGGTGGAGCACGGTGGCTCCGGTACCTCCGTGGCCGCCATCGCCGCCGATGTGCTGGCCGCCTACTTCAGCGCCGACAGCACCTCTGAGACCGCCGTCTCCGAGGGCACCCTTATTCGCTGAGGTTTTTTCGAAACTCTGTAAGGATTGGACTGATCGTATTATGACAGACCCCCGCACTTTCGACCCGAGGGACCCCTCCTGCAAAACCCCCTATGGAGCGGTCCCGTCGGGGACTGCGGTCCAGCTCACCGTCCGCCCGCTGCGGGCGTGGGGCTTTTCCCGTGTGACTCTGTCCGCCCGGTTCGAGAGCCAGGATAACCGCACCGTCCGCCTGGATCTGGCGTGGAGCGGCCTGGATCTGGAGCGGGAACGCTACTGCGGTACCTTGGATGTAGGCGACTATGTGGGCCTCATCTGGTACACCTTCCACATGGAGGGGCTGGACGGCCGCTGGGCCGAGCTGGGGGAATATCAGCTCACCGTGTACGATGACCGCGAGCAGGTGCCCACCTGGTTCGGGGAGGGGGTCACCTACCAGATCTTCCCCGACCGCTTCCGCCGCCTGCGCGTCCCCAACCCCGAGGGGATGATCGGCGGCCGGACGGTCCACACCGGTTGGTACGAGGAGCCCAACTACCTTCCCGACGAGCACGGCGAGGTGCGCAACCGGGACTTCTTCGGCGGCAGCCTCAACGGTGTGCGGGATAAGCTGGGCTACCTGAAGGGGCTGGGGGTGGACACCATCTACTTCTGCCCCATCTTCGAGGCCCCGGAGAACCACCGCTACGGTACCGGCGACTATGAGAAGATCGACCCCATGCTGGGCACCAACGAGGACTTTCGCAAGCTCTGCCAGGAGGCCCACGCCCTGGGGATGCACATCATGCTGGACGGCGTCTTCAATCACACCGGCTTTGTCAGCCGCTACTTCAACGGCGACGGATCCTACGACACCGGGGTGCCCGGCGCGGCCCAGTCGCAGGAGAGCCCCTACTGCAAGTGGTACAACTTCATCCACTGGCCCGACCAGTACGACTCCTGGTGGGGCATCTACTCCCTCCCGGCTGTCAACGAGAGCGAGCCCACCTATGTGGACTACATCATCCGAGGTGAGAACAGCATCGTCCGCCGCTGGCTCAAGGCCGGGGCGGACGGCTGGCGGCTGGATGTGGCCGACGAGCTGCCTGACACCTTCGTCCACGCCCTCCATGAGGCCGTGCGGGAGACCAAGCCCGACGGCGTGGTCATCGGCGAGGTGTGGGAGGACGGCTCCAATAAGATCGCCTACGGCGTACGCCGCAAGCATATTTTGGGCGGCCACTGCGACGGGCTCATGAATTACCCCTTCCGAAATGCCCTTATTGACTTTTTGCTGGGCAAGGACGCCCGCTTCTTCCAGGAGGCCATGGAGGGGTTGAGGGCCAATTACCCGCCTTTCGCCTACTACTCGGCCATGAATGCCCTGGGTACCCACGACACCGCCCGCATCCTCACCCTGCTGGGGGTGGGCTCTCCCTGTCTGGAGTACACCAAGAGCTGGCGGGCGGACTACCGCATGACGCCGGAGCAGCTGACCAGGGGTATGGAGCTCCTCCGCCTGGGCGCGCTGGTACTGTACACCTTCCCGGGCTCCCCCACCGTCTACTACGGAGACGAGGCCGGGATGGAGGGCTTTGAGGACCCCTTCAACCGCCGCCCCTACCCCTGGGGCCGGGAGAACAGCGCCCTCATCCGGTGGTTCAGCCGCATGGGTCAGCTGCGCCACCGCTACGCCGCCCTGCGGAAGGGCTCCATCACCTACGAAAAGGCCGACGGCCATGTGCTGGCCTACCGGCGGACCTGGGAGAAGGAGACTGTGCTGGTGGCGGTGAACACCGGCGACGAGGCCCACACGCTGGACCTGCCCTGGCCGGCCCGGGACGTGCTCAGCGGGGAGGTGCTCCCCGCCCCGGGGACCCACACCCTCACGGCGCAGCTTCCGCCCCGCAGCGGCCGGGTGCTGGTGCCCATCCCCATCAGACAGGATTAAAAAACGCCCTGACCGGAGCCGCACAGGCAGCCCGGTCAGGGCGTTTTTGATTCAGTGGGGCAGTTCGCCGGAGGGCAGATCGGTCTTGCTGGGCGTCTGCTCGGCGTCCACCTGGGGCAGCAGGTCGGGGCCGGCGTCGGTGCGGGCCCGGCGGGTGCTCTCTTCCTCGTCGGGGGGCGGAAGGGGGTCGTCGCTGGTGAACACCAGCTCGAAGGTGGCGGCATCCATGTTCTCGTACTCCAGCAGGTACGCCGCAGTGCGCTCCAGCTCCTTCCGCTTGGCGGAGAGGATCTCCATACAGCGGGCGTAGGCACCGTCGATGAGGGCCTTCACTTCCTCGTCAATGAGGGCGGCCACTTCTTCCGAGTAGTTCTTGGTCTGGGCCATGGAGCGGCCGATGAACACCTCGTCGTGGCCCGAGTCAAAGACCACGTTGCCCACCTTCTCGCTCATACCGTAGCGGGTGACCATGTTCCGGGCGATGGCGGTGGCCTTTTGCAGGTCATTGCCCGCGCCGGTGGAGATGTCGCCCAGGGCCAGCTGCTCGGCGCAGCGGCCGCCCAGGCAAACGGCAATGCGCTCGGTGAGGTACCGCCGGGACTGGAAGGACACGTCCTCCTTGGGCAGGGAGATGGTCATACCGCCCGCCATGCCCCGGGGGATAATGGTGATCTGGTGGACGGGGTCCTGGGTCTCCAGCTCATGGATAACGATGGCGTGACCCGCCTCGTGGTAGGCGGTGAGTTCCCGTTCCCGCTGGATGACCACCCGGCTCTTCTTCTCGGGGCCGGCCACCACCTTGATGACGGCCTCCCGCAGCTCGGTCATGCTGATGAAGCGCTCATGCCGCCGGGCAGCCAGGAGGGCCGCCTCGTTCATCAGATTCTCCAGGTCGGCGCCGGTGAAGCCGCCGGTGCCCTTGGCCAGCTCCTTCAGGTCCACATCCTCGGCCAGAGGCTTGTTCCGGGCGTGGACCCGGAGGATTTCCTCCCGGCCCTTGCTGTCGGGGGGACCTACGTAGATCTGCCGGTCGAAGCGACCGGGGCGCAGCAGGGCGGGGTCCAGGATGTCCTGGCGGTTGGTGGCGGCCAGCACCACCACGCCCTCGTTTGAGCCGAAGCCGTCCATTTCCACCAACAGCTGGTTGAGGGTCTGCTCCCGCTCGTCGTGGCCGCCGCCCAGGCCCGCGCCGCGCTGGCGGCCCACAGCGTCGATCTCGTCGATAAAGACGATGGCGGGGGCGTCCTTCTTGGCCTGGTCGAAGAGGTCGCGGACGCGGCTGGCGCCCACGCCCACATAGAGCTCCACGAAGTCGGAGCCCGAGATGGACAGGAAGTGGACCCCGGCCTCACCGGCCACAGCCTTGGCCAGCAGGGTCTTACCGGTGCCCGGAGGGCCCACCAGCAGCACGCCCTTGGGGATGCGGGCACCCAGATCCAGGAAGCGCTTGGGGTCCCGCAGGAACTCCACGATCTCCTGAAGCTCGGCCTTCTCCTCCTTGGCGCCGGCCACATCGGCAAAGGTGACCTTTTTGGCCTGGTCCTCGCCGGTGCGGGTGTGGGCCCGGCCAAAGCGGGAAGTCCGCTCCACGCCTCCGCCTCCGCCCCCACCGTTCTGCCGCAGGAGCATAAAGTACCACAGCACGGCGAAAATCACCGGCACGGCGATCCACGGCAGGAAGTTCATCCAGAAGGGCGGCTGGAAGCCGGGCTTGTAGTCGTAGGTCAGAAGGCCCGCGTCCTTCTGACTGGCCAGCAGGTCATTGAAATCGTTGTAAAACACCCAGAAATTGGGCAGATCATAGGTCAGGTGGGTGGTGCCGTAGCCCACATCCTCCCGCAGGGTGAGGATGAGGGTGGTGTCGTTTACCACCACCTCGGAGACCTTCTGCTGCTCCAGCAGCTGCCGCACGTCGCCGTAGGTCAGCTCGGGCTGGCTGCCGGGGTCCCGCATGGCGAATACGGTCAGCAGCAGGATGGCGAGCACCAGCAGGGAAAAGCCGATGTCACGCATACTTCCTTTTCTGTTCAAAAAACGGACACTCCCCCCGGCGCGCCGCGGTGAACGGCACGCCTGTCAGTTTGCCGCGCCCCGGGCCGGGGGCGGCGGTTACTTGCCCCCGTAAACCGAGGGCTTCAGCACACCGATGTAAGGCAGGTTGCGGTACTTCTCGTCGTAGTCCAGGCCGTAGCCCACCACGAACTCATCGGGAATGGAAAAGCCGGAGTACTGCACGGCCACCGGCTTGGTGCGCCGCTCGGGCTTATCCAGCAGAGTGCACAGCCGGATGGAGGCGGGATGGCGGGCCTCCAGGAGCTTGAAGAGGTAGGACAGGGTGTTGCCGCTGTCCAGGATGTCCTCCACCACCAGGATGTCCTTCCCCTCGATGGGTTCGGACAGGTCCTTGACGATCTTCACCTGTCCGGAGCTGATCGTACCGGAGCCGTAGGAGGAGACCGCCATGAAGTCCACCGTGCAGGGCACATGGATCTGGCGCACCAGGTCGGCCATAAAGACGAAGGAGCCCCGCAGGATGCTGATGAGGAGGGGCTCTTTGCCCTCGTAGTCCTTGTCGATCTGAGCGGCGATCTCGGCCACCCGGGCTTTCAGCTGTTCCTCACTGAAGAGGATGTGGTCGATGTCATGTTCCAGCATAATCAAATTCCTTTCTCTTTCGCGCAGTGTGTGATCGGTTGGGGGCCCGTGCCCCGGGTCAGAAGAGTGACGGCCCAGGCCGGTTCTCCGGGGCGAGCGAGACGGCTCTCCTCCGGGCCAAAGGGTGCGGCGGCCAGAATCCCGGCGTCATCCGCCAGCACCGGGCAGCGGTCCCGGTCCCGGCGGGGGATCTTCTGGTCGATAAAGCGTTTTTTGAGGGATTTGGTGTCCCGACCGGGGAGTTTCAAGGTGTCTCCGGTCTGCCGGGGGCGGAGCACCGGCGTACCGGAGAACTCCGAGAGGTACCACACGCCGGGAGCCCGCTCCTCGGGGCACACGCAGCGGCGGCAGGAAAAGCCGTATAAGCTGCCCTCCGGCCAAGTCTCCCCGTCCAGATTCAGGGGGCAGGGGGCAAGCACTTGGGGGTCCCGACGGGTGGTGAAGAGGAGTTCCTTGTAGACCCGCTGGGCCATGAGCCCGCCGGGGAGGAACACCACCGCCGAGGGGTCGTCTCCCCGGGCCAGGTCCACCACCGCCTCCAGGTGAGTGGAGGCGTAGTCGGTGCTGCCGTTGCCCAGCATGGACAAGAGGGTCCGCACCGCCCGGGGTGCGATGGCGGCGGGGGCGGAGGCGATGTGCCGGGCCTCGATAACCAGGGCGTCCTCCGCCCAGCGGGCCAGAGCGGCCACCTGGGCAGCCTGGGCGTTCAAAAAGTCGTTGTCCTGCCGCAGCAGGCGGATGGTGCGCTCCATGCCGCTCAAAAAGCGGGGGTTGAGCTCCTCCATACGGGGGAGAAGCTGATGGCGCAGGTAGTTGCGGGCGTAGGCGTCGTCGGCGTTGGAGGAGTCCTCCCGCCAGGGGATCTGGCGCTCCTTCAGATAGGCCACGATCTCGCCCCGGGTGGTGGTGAGGAGGGGGCGGACCAAATTACCCCGCCGGGGCGGGATTCCGGTGAGGCCCTGGAGCCCCGCGCCCCGGATGAGGTGGAGGAGCACCGTCTCCACATTGTCGGAGGCATTGTGGGCGGTGGCGATCACAGCGGCGCCGGCGGCGTCCGCCGTCTCCTCCAGGAAGGCGTACCGAAGAGCCCGGGCGGTCTCCTCGATGCCGGTCCCCTCCCGCCGGGCGGCCCCGGCCACGTCGCCGGAGCCCAGGTGGAGGGGAATGTTCCACATTTTGCACCGGTTTTCCACAAAGGAGGCGTCGGCGGTGGATTCTTCCCCCCGCAGGCGGTGGTCAAAGTGGGCGGCGTGGAGGGTGAAGCCCCGCTCCTCCGCCAAGGTGCGGAGGAAGTGGAGGAGACACATGGAGTCGGCCCCGCCGGATACGGCGCACAGCACCGTGCCGCCCGGGGGGAGCATGGCATATTCGTCCATGAGGGCGAGGGCATTGTCCAGCATAGGATCTCCTTATTCGCTGTGCCGCCGGTCGATGGAGGAGAAGGTGGTGTACTCGGGCAGCCACTGCAATTCCACCGTCCGGGTCTCGCCGTGGCGGTTCTTGGCGATGATACACTCGGCCAGGTTGTGGTTCTCGCTGTCCTCGTTGTAGTAGTCGTCCCGGTAGAGGAACATGACGATGTCGGCGTCCTGCTCGATGGCGCCCGACTCGCGGAGATCCGAGAGCATGGGGCGCTTGTCGGAGCGGCTCTCAGGGCCACGGGAGAGCTGGGAGAGGCACAGTACGGGGACGTCCAGCTCCTTGGCCATGATCTTCAGGGCCCGGGAGATGTCGGACACCACCTGCTGGCGGTTTTCCCCCTGACGGACCGAGCCGCCGGCAGAGGTCATCAGCTGGAGGTAGTCTATGACCACCAATCCCAGATTATCCACCCGCCGGCACTTGGCGTTCATGTCGGCTACGGAGAGGGAGGGGTTGTCGTCAATGAGGATCTGGGTCTTGTTGAGGGCGGCGGAGGCGGCGGCGATGCGCCCCCAGTCCTCCTCGTTGAGCCGCCCAGTGACTAATTTTTTGTTGTCCACAAAGGACTCGCCGGAGATAAGACGCATACAGAGCTGCTCCCGGCTCATCTCCAGGGAGAAAAAGACCACCGTCTTGCCGGAGAACTTGCCCGCGTGGAGCAGCAGGTTCAGCGCGAAGGAGGTCTTGCCCATGCCGGGGCGGGCGGCCAGGAGGATGAGGTCGGACTTGTTGAGGCCCGAAATGGCCATGTCCACATCGGGGAGGCCGGTGCTCAGGCCGGGTACGGCCTGGTTGCTGGCGGCCAGCTCGGCCAGACGCTCGTATACACTGAGAATGACCGAAGAGATGTGCTCCAGGCCCTGGGCGCTGCGGCCCTGCCGGATGGCGTAGATGCGCTGTTCGGCGGCCTCCAGTACCTCCTGGGCGGTGCCGGTGCCCTCCTGCACCATGGCGGTGAGGGCTCCGGCGGTCTCGGCAATGCGGCGGAGGAGGGATTTGTCACGGACGATGCCGACGTACTCCTTCACATTGGCGGCGGTGGGGGTAATCTCCATGAGCTGGAGCACATAGTTGCGGGAGGTGTTGTCGTTGTACACTCCATTCTGCTTCATGTGATCCAGCACTGTCACCGGGTCGATGGTCATGGAGAAGTTAAACATGGAGTAGATGGTCTCGTAGATCTCCCGGTTCTGGCGGAGGTAGAAGTCCTCGGGCTTCAGTGTTTCGATGACCTCAGGCACGCACCGGGCGTCGATGAGCATGGAGCCCAGCACGGCCTGCTCGGCCTCCACGCTGTGGGGCATCTGCCGCCCCAGCAGTTCGTCTTCCATTGCCATGTCGGTTTCACCTCGCGGGATATGGAATGTGCGGAGGCGTTACGCCTCCACCACCATGACCTTCAGGGTCCCGGTGACCTCGTAGCCCAGCTTGCACTTCAGATCGTAGCCGCCGAAGGCCTTGATGGGCTCGTCCTGGACGATCTTGGTCTTGGGGATGCTGATGCCGAACTGTTCCTTCAGGGCGTCGGCAATCTCCTTGGAGGTCACCGAGCCGAACAGGCGCCCGCCGTTGCCGGCCTTGGCGGTGATGCGCACGGTGATGTCCTTCAGCTTGGCGGCGGTGGCCTCGGCCTCGGCCTTCTCGGCGGCCTCCTGGGCCTTCTTGGCCTTCTCCTGCTGCTTCATGGTGTTGATGTTCTCGGCGGTGGCCAGCACCGCCAGCTTGCGGGGGAGGAGGAAGTTGCGGGCGTAGCCGTCGCTGGCCTCGATCATCTGGCCCTTCTTGCCCTGGCCCTTCACGTCCTGCTGCAAAATCACTTTCATGTCGGTTTCATCCTTTCTATGTCGCCGCGGGGCGCGGCCGGTCAGTCGTCCTCTTCAAAGTATTGGTCAATGGCGGACAGGAGGTCCCGGGCCACCTGGTCGATGGAGCCGGGGATCTGTCCGCCGGCGGCGGCGGCATTTCCACCGCCCCCCAGCTTTTCCAAAATCACCTGTACATTGGTATCACCCATGGACCGGGCCGAAATGATGACCCGCTCCGCGTCGGGGAAGAGGACAAAGGAAGCGTCGATGCCGGAGATGTTGAGAAGCTCATCGGCGGCCTGGGCGGCGGTGACGCGGCCCACCAGATGGTCCACCACCGCCACGGCCACACCCTCCCGATACATCCGGGCGTTCTGGATGATGTCGTACTTGGCGATGGTGCCCTCCAGGTCGTTCTGGAAGAGCTTGCGCACGTCGGCGGTGTCGGCCCCCGCCCGGCGGAGGAAGGCCGCCGCCTCAAAGGTGCGGCTGCCGGTGCGCATGGTGAACTGTTTGGTGTCCAGCACCATGCCCGCCAGCAGGGCCTCTGCCTCGGTGCGCAGGAGGTCCGCCGGCTCCAGGAGGTACTGCAAGAGCTCGGTGACCAGCTCGCTGGCCGAGGAGGCGTAAGGCTCGTGGAAATTGAGGGCGGCGTCGGCGATGTAGGTGGCCGCCCGGCGGTGGTGGTCGATGACCGCCACTTTGTTGCAAGAGAGGAGCAGGTCCTCCGAGAGGGTCTGCTCCGGCCGGTTGGTGTCCACCACCACCAGCAGGGACTGGGTGTCCGCCCGGATCATGGCGTCCTGGGGGGAGACGAACACATCCCGGTACTCGGGCAGTTCTCCCAGCTGGGCCATCATGTCGGCGGCGGGGTTGGGATTGGGGTCCTTGATGACGTAGACCGGGGTCCCCTTCTTCCGGGCCATGGCGCACACGCCGGCGGCGGCGCCGATGCAGTCGAGGTCTGGGAACTTGTGGCCCATGACAAAGACGTGGGAGGCGTCGGCGATCAGCTCGCCCAGGGCGTTGGCCATGACGCGGCTCTTCACCTTGGTGCGCTTCTCCAGCTCCTTGGAGCGCCCGCCGTAGAACTCGAAGTTGAACTTGTTCTTGATGACCACCTGGTCGCCGCCCCGGGAGAGGGCCATCTCCACCGACAGCGCGGCGTACTGGAACAGCTCCTGGAGGGAGTCGGCGTCCCGGCCCATGCCGATGGACAGGGTAGCGGGCATATCCCGGGGATTGAGCACCGTGCGCACCGCGTCCAGCACGGCGAACTTGCCCTCCTGGAGGTCCTTCAGATAGCGCTCCTCAAAGAAGAAGAGGTAGCGGTCCCGGTCGTATTTGCAGCACAGACCGCCGGTGGGGGCGGTCCACTCGGTGAGCTTTTCATCAATGCTGCTGAGGATGGCCGATTTGCTGTTGTCAGGGATGCCCTTCATCAGCTCCTCGTAATTGTCCAGTACCAGGATGGCACACACCGGCCGGGAGTCATAGAATTCCTCCCGTACGGCGGAGTAATCGGTGACATCCACCCAATAGGTGGTGGCCAGGAAACTGTGGGCGCCCTTCTCGTCGGTGCGCACCAGATGGCCGAACACCAGGAAGCGCCGGCCGGACACCTCCACCTCGGTGGGGCACTCGGTCTTGCCCTCCATGAGCCAGCGGGAGGAGAACCCGGGCACCGCCGCGGAGAGCTTGGTGTCGAAGAGGTGCTCCCGCTCGCCGGTGAGCTGGAGGAAGCGGTCGTTGGACCAGATGACCTCATCGTTCTCCGGGCGGAAGATCACCATGGGCAGCGGGGCGTTGATCATGGTGTCTTTGGTGGCCACGTCCACGTTGCAGGTGATGTTGTCAATGTATTTCAGGATCTCCTTCTGCCGCTGGGCGTTGGTGCGGCGGAAGTAAATATACAGAACGAGGATCACCACCCCTTCCACAATGGCCAGCACAGGGTCGGTGGCGGCGCTGGCCAGGGCAAACAGAGCCAGACAGACAAAATAGAGCTGAAAACCGGGCTCCAGCAGACGGGAGAGTTTTTTCTTTCGCATGGGCATAGCTCCTTCCGCCGCGGTCGCGGCCAGGGTGGAGTGAAAGCGGCCGGACCGGCCGCTGAGGGGACGAAAAACGGTATCAACTATATTATATCACATTTTATAGGGCCGCGGTAGTATTTTCTGTGTCCGAACTCTTGCAGGAGAGCGCACAAAAAAGCGGACCTTTCCACTGGAAAGGTCCGCTTTTCCGGCATCGGGTCCGGTTTTTCCCATCTCAGCGATTTTATCCCGGCATCACGGATTCGACCAGCACCTGTAAGGATTCTTCCAGCTGTGCCAGCTCATATTCAAAATCCTTGACTTCTCCGTATGGCTCGGCTTTTGCCACCCAGTCCTCACAAAGCCCATGAAGATCCTGATAAAAGGCTTTTTCGAACTCCTTTTCCCCACTTTCCTGCAAGGCATAAACCGCATCCGCACAACGCAGCCATACGCTTGGCGAGGTTGACAGCTCCCCGGGATTATCCCCGACGTAGATGTTTCTCAGCACTTGCCTGGTTGCATCAATTGCATAGAGCTGATAGGTAATGGGTTCCGTGTCCAGGGGAATTCCGCCTGTTGTCTCACTGGACTCTATGAGCCTGCTGATCTGATTGGTTCCGCCCAGCACCATATCGTGCAGGGATTGCTGGGCATAGCTTCGATACTGGATGCTTCGCAGCTGCCAAATACAGATCCCGGTCACAAGGATACTCATAAGCCAGACAGCTATGAGGATCATCATCCTCTTGCGGGGCGTTCTGCTCTGCTGTTCCATAATATCCTCCTTTAGAGCTAATGCTTCTGTGCCCGCACTTACGATTGGAATTCGTCCTCGGAAGGTTGCCGAGCGACCCATTTGCTAGGGTAAGTTTAGCATATCATAAATAACCTGTTCTCACAATATTTTACTGTTTTGCGCGGGAGTCCGAGTGATCCGGCTCTTGCCTCAGCGGTGCGGGACTGCTATAATGCAGGAATACGGAGCGTTTATTGCACGCCAGCCCGGGAGACATTGTATCGCGCTTTACAGTCTTTTGGTGTATTTGCTGTCATACTGAAGCAAAACGGGCCCTTCCGCCCGAATCTCAATTCAATTAGGAGGCCCTTCGTATGTATGAGTTCCCTGTTCAGCGCGCCGCGCACCTCAAAGAGAAGCCCGACCCCAAGACCTTGAAGTTCGGCAAGGTCTTTACCGACCACATGTTCGTCATGAACTACAACGCCGGTCAGGGCTGGCATGACGGGCGGATCGTCCCTTACGGCCCTCTGGAGCTGGAGCCCTCCGCCATGGTGTTCCACTACGCCCAGGAGGTCTTTGAGGGCATGAAGGCCTACCGCCGGCCCGACGGCGGCGTGCAGCTCTTCCGCCCCATGGACAATGTCCGCCGCCTCAACGACTCCTGCGAGCGGCTGTGCATCCCCAAGCTGCCCGAGGACGAGGCTTTGGCCGCCATCGAGTCCCTGGTGAAGGTGGAGGCCGACTGGGTCCCCAGCGAGCCGGGCACCTCTCTGTATATCCGCCCCTTTATCATCGCCACCGATGCCAGCCTCGGCGTCCACGCCTCCCACAGCTACCTCTTCTGCGTCATCTGCTGCCCCGTGGGCGCCTACTACGCCGAGGGCATCAACCCTGTGAAGATTTATGTGGAGAATGAGGACGTCCGCGCCGTCCGCGGCGGCACCGGCTACACCAAGTGCGGCGGCAACTACGCCGCCTCCATCCGCGCCGGCGAGCGGGCCGAGGAGCAGGGCTATGCCCAGGTCCTGTGGCTGGACGGCGTGGAGCGCAAGTACATCGAGGAAGTGGGCTCCATGAACGTCATGTTCAAGGTGGACGGCAAGGTCATCACCCCCAAGCTCACCGGCTCCGTGCTGCCCGGCATCACCCGCCGCTCCTGCATCCAGCTGCTGAAGGACTGGGGCGTGGAGGTGGAGGAGCGCCTCATCACCGCCCAGGAGCTCTTCGACGCCGCCAAGGAGGGCAAGCTGGAGGAGGCCTGGGGCACCGGCACCGCCGCTGTGGTGTCCCCCGTGGGCGAGATGGGCTGGAACGACCAGCACGTGGTGGTCAACGGCGGCAAGATCGGCCCCATCACCCAGAAGCTCTACGACACCCTCACCGGCATCCAGTGGGGCACCGCCGAGGACCCCCACAACTGGGTGGTCCGCCTGTAAAAAACCGTTTTCAAACCGGTCGAAACGTGTTATAATATGGTATCGCCACGAAGTGGGGAGAGCGGTCTGCCGCCCTCCCTGCTTCTTTCTTTGTGTGTTTGCATGGTATAAAATGGTAAAGGAGACGCTGGAATGGAGATCACACTGGATGGGAGCCGCTTTGACTACCGCACCTGCTACCAGGAGGAGAGCGGTCTGCGGGGGAGCTTCAACGCCCTGGCGCAGACTGTCTTTGGACTGGATTTTGAGGCCTGGCACCGGGCGGGGTACTGGACCGACCGCTACCGCCCCTACTCCCTGGTCCGGGAGGGGAAAGTGGTGGCCAACGTGTCGGTGAGCCCCATGGACCTGCGCTGCATGGGGAAGGAGCTGCACTACCTCCAGATCGGCACCGTGATGTCCGACCCGGCGGAGCGGGGGAGAGGGCTCATCCACTTCCTGATGGCGCGAGTGCTCACCGACTGGAAGGGGAAGTGCGACGGCATGTACCTCTTCGCGGGGCGGGACACCCAGGAGTTCTTCCCCCGCTTCGGCTTTGCCAAGAGCCGGGAGTTCCGCCACACCCTGCCGGTCCAGCCCGGCGAGGGGAGTGCCACCGTGCGGCGGCTCATCCCCGAGCTGAGCCAGGACAAGGCCCTCCTCCTCAAGAGCTATCAGAAGGGCAACCCCTACGGCCTGGTCAACTGGGAGCACAACCCGGGGCTGCTGTTCTTCCACTGCGGCGGCGCGCTGCGGGAGCATGTGTACTACCTGCCCCAGTACGACCTGGTGGCGGTGGCGGAGTACGACGGGAATACCCTCTACTGCCATGAGCTGCTGGGCCCCCGGGGCGTGGAGCTGGAAGAGGTCCTCTCCGCGCTGGCCCGGCCGGAGACCGAGAAGGCGGTGCTGGGCTTCACCCCCCGGGCCGGGTCCCGCTGCTCGGTGCGGCCCCTGCTGGGTGGGGAGACCCTCTTCACCCTGGGAAGCGCGGGGGACCTGTTCCACCGCTATCAGATGCGCCTGCCCGTCCTGTCCCATCTCTAAGCAAAACCCGGGCGATCAGCTGTACCGGAGAAAAGAACCATTTTCCACAAAAAGGCCCCCGGCGGTGCAAAAGCACAGCCGGGGGCCTGGTCCTTGCCGCTTTAGAACTGCACGGTGCGGGGGGCTTCGGTAAAGGAGGAGAAGGTGGCAGTGACCTGCTCTAGAGCGAAGATCTGGGTGTTGCCGTCGCCGGGCTGGTACATGGCCTTCAGAGAGGGATAGGCCTCCAGCATGTGCTCCTGAGCCTCCACCCGGGGCTCCTCCACGGCGGTGGCGGCCACGCGCAGCCAGCGCTCCCCGTCAAAGGCGCAGAGCTCCACCTTGGGGTTGGCCAGCATCTGCTTGGAGACGTCCTTGACCTTGCCGGTCTGGATGGTCAGACGGCCGTCAAACAGGTCGATGGTGCCGAAGGGGCGCACCCGGGGCTGTTCGCCCTCCACAGTGGCCAGGTAGTAGGTCCCGCACTTCTTCAAAAACTCATAGACTTCCTGCATGGAACATACCTCCTAGTTTGATTTCCACCATTATAGCACGATTTGGCGAAAAAGGGGAGAGGGGGTCACAGCATCAGCTGGCGGAGCAGGGGCTCGAACTCCACCCCGTCCAGCAGGGGGGTGCCCACCTGGAGGGTGTAGGCGGCACAGCTCTGCACAAAGGACACCGCCCGGGCGCTGGCCGTCTCCAGGGGCCGGCCCCGGAGCAGCTCCCCCAGCAGCACGCTGGAGAAGAGGTCGCCGGTACCGGGGAAGTGGCCGGGGACCTGGGGGGCCTGGGCGAAGGAGATGTGGCCGGTGGTGCGGTCCAGGCAGCCGGCGCCCACCTGGCCGGAGGAGAGGCACACGCCGGTGATGACCACCGAGCGCTTCCCGTCCATGGACAGGCGGCGCAGCCAGTGTTCCGTCTCCACCTCGCCGGTGGGGGCGGCCTCATAGGGTTCGCCCAGCAGGAGGGCGGCCTCGGTGAGGTTGGGGGTGATGAGGTCGGCCTCGGCAGCCAGGGAGCCCATGCGGGCGCACATCTCAGGGGTGTAGGTGGCGTAGGGCTTGCCGTGGTCCCCCATTACCGGGTCCACCAGCACCAGCGTGTGCTCACCCCGGAAGCGCCGGAGGAAGGTACACAGCAGGTCGATCTGCTCCGCCGAGCCCAGAAAACCGCTGTATACGGCGTCGAAACGGGCGCCCAGCTCCTCCCAGTGCTCCCAGACCGGCTCCATCCGGTCCGTCAGGTCCAGAAAGACCGAGTGGTCGGAGGGGGGGTAGGCGGTATGGGCTGAGAGATAGGCGGTGAGCAGGGTGCTGCAACGGTTGCCCATGGCGGAGAGCACCGGCAGCACGATGCCCATGGAGCAGCGGCCAAAGCCGGACAGATCGTGGATGGCCGCCACATGGGGCGCCTGTTTCATGGAAGTCACTCCTTTGGAATCAGTTACGGCCCATTATAGCCCTTTTTCCGCGCTACTTCAATTGACTTTTTCTCCATTCAATGCTAAACTGAAAAAAGTTCCACACGCGGGTATGATGAAATTGGTAAACATGCTGGATTTAGGTTCCAGTGCCGCAAGGCTTGTGGGTTCGAGTCCCACTACCCGTACCACACCGGAGCAAGCTCTGCATCGCTTGCTCCGTTTTCTTTACCAAAGCCCAGCGTTTGGGCAAAGAACATCCGAATCTATCCTGCATCAGGAGGAACCCATGCACGAGCTACAGAAAATCGTGGTCGTCATCGACACGGACAATACGCAGCCGGCCAAGATCGGGGAAGTGCTCCGCGAGGTTTCCATGTACGGCCGGATCGTGGTCAAGCGGGCCTATGGCAACTGGCGTAAGGAGGCGCTGAAAAACTGGGAGCCGGAGATGAAGCGCCTGTCCATTAAGCCCGTCCAGCAGTTTGACTATGTGTCCGGCAAGAACGCCACCGACATCGCCCTGGTCATCGACACCATCGACCTGCTGCACACCGGTCTGTACGACGGCTTTGTCATTGTCTCCAGCGACAGCGACTATACCCCACTGGTCATGCGCCTGCACGAATCCGGCGTGTACGTCATCGGTGCGGGCGAGCGGAAGACCCCCGCCTGCTTCCAGAACGCCTGCGACCGGTTCCTGCTGCTGGAGCACCTCTGCACCGAGGCGGAACGCGGGTGCCCCGCGCCCGAGCCGCCCGCCGGGAAGAGCCTGGCTCCCGCTCCGGTCCCCGCTCCGCCCCCCACTGCCGCGCCTGAGAAG
>DYBS01000239.1 GCA_019418525.1 Clostridiales bacterium | reverse complement strand
GTCTTTACCCCCCGTCACCCCCGCCTGCGCCCCCTGCCCGGTGAGGTGGAGGCCGCCGAGTCCGTGCTGGACATCGACGCCATGGTGAAGGCCGCCGTGGACGGCATCGAGCGCATCAAGATCGAGCCGTAAGTCACGCGTCCATATTTGTGACCGTTTTTGTTACTTTTAGTGTTACTTTGCAAGATTTTTCGGCTGTTTTGTGGATATTTTGTCCTGTTTGTATTGCTTTTGCCGTATACCCCCTTTATAATGGCCATGGAGCGCCGCGGAGACCTCTCCGCGGCGTTTTCATCTTTGAGAGGAATTAAATGAGAGAGAGGGATATCCATGAAACACACCCACATCCGCAGAGGACTGGCCGGACTTCTGGCTGCCCTCACCTTGATGCAGGGCTGCGCCCTTACCGCTCTGGCCGCCGAGGTGGAGGCCGCTCCGGTATCCAAGCAAACCGTGGCCCGGTCCATTTTTGATCCGGAAGCCACCTTCACTCTGAAGCAAGCGCCCTATGAGGTGGGTATGGTCTACACCGCCGACGGCAGCTGCGACTACACCGCCACCGCCGCCGCCATCTTTGACGCCGTGGTGGCCTCCACCGAGCCCACCCTGACCGCCGACGACGTCACCGTGGAGTTCAGCGAGCGCGGTATTCTCTATCAGCCCCTGGACAAGACAAACATGGGCGTCTCTTTCGGTCCCGGTGAATGGAAGATCCAGATCACCTGGGACGGCAACGACGACTACCGCAAGACCTCTGAGGTGGTGGATGTAACGGTCACCGACCCCCGCGCCGCAAGTTCCGTGGTCCTCAAGGAGGGCGTGTCCTTCCCCTACAACATGGACGCCGACGTTATGGAGCAGGCCATTCTGGACAACGTCATTGATTGGGATGCCTCCAATCTGCCCGCCAAGGACACCCTTATTGCCGACAACTTCGTTATCGAGTATTATGGCAAGGCGGTTCTCTTTGACGGCGGCATTGACTCCGACATCGAAGGCTGGGCTCCCATCGAGGGGAAGAGCTATGACTTGGGCGGCTGGAACCTGGGTGCTTACCCCCAGATGGGAGCTGGCGAAAACCAGCAGATCCGCGTGGAGTTTAAGGGCAGTGCCGATTACCGTCCCAGCGAGAATGTGGAGGGCGCCGTCTCCGTCAACAAGGCCAAGACATCCGTGAAGGTCAACTCCACCAACGTCTACGCCGACGAGGCCCTGCCCGCCGGTTTCATCACCACCGACCCCGCCGACAAGTTCGACATCTACACCATTTATGCCGGCGTCACCAGCAACGTGACCACCGCACTGTATCTGGATCTGCCCGAGCGCTACACCAACAGTGACTTCCTGAAGCTCATCGATGGTGCGCTGGATCTGGCGGGCCAGAAGACTCTGACCCAGATGATGCAAGAGGGTGTCACTGTGGGCGAGCTGCGGGAGTTTTTCAGCACCCAGGCCCTGCTGGACGTGCTGGATACACTGAACATTGATACCGGCACCTTTGGCCAGATTCTGGAGACCATCAACAGTATGCCCGGCATCGCGGATAGCGTCCGCGTGGCCTTCGGTGTGCCCACAAACCGCGCGGGCCTCTACACGGTGGCCGCCATCACCGACAACCAGAACTATGAGACCGGCGTGGGCATCGGCTTCCTGCTGGTGAAAATGCGCCTTTCTGGCTCCAACCTCACCTGGAATCAGGAGATCAAGGGTGGCAAACTTACCGCCGAGGAGGCCAAGGCCTTCGACTTCGGCGCCACTCTCAGCTATAACGGCGACATAACTGTGGATCAGAGCAGCGTCAGCTACCTGTACTCCGGCTTCACCAGCAAGTGGCGCGTCTACTCCTCCACCACCACGCCTCCCACTGAGCCCGGTAGCTATGTGGTGACCGTCTGCATCCTGGGCGGCAACTACATGGCCGCACCCATCACCCGCTCCTTTACCATCACCAAGTAATTTGCCTTGACGCAATGGGCCCCCGGTATTACACTCCATACCGGGGGCCCTTTTCCGCCCTCATCCAAGCTGTGAGGAGGTCTTTTGCCATGTCACACACCGCTGAACTCATCGCCGTCGGCACTGAGCTGCTGTTGGGCAACATCGCCAACACCGACGCGCAGATGCTCTCCCAGGGGCTCTCCGCCCTGGGCATCAACGTCTATTACCACACCGTGGTGGGGGATAACCCGGAGCGGCTCCGCTCCGCCGTGGAGCTGGCCAAGTCCCGGGCCGACCTCATCCTCACCACCGGCGGGCTGGGGCCCACCTGCGACGACCTGACCAAGAACGTGCTGGCTTCCTGCTTTGGCAAGGAGTTGGTCTACAACCAGGAGGCCGAAGAGCGCTGCCGGGCCTTTTTCCAAAAAATCGGGCGGGAGATGACCGCCAACAACCGCCAGCAGTTCTACCTGCCCGAGGGGGCCACCGTATTCCAGAACGACTGGGGCACCGCCCCGGGCTGCGGCTTTGAGGCCGACGGCGTCCACGTCATCATGCTCCCCGGCCCGCCCCGGGAGTGCAGGGCCATGTTCACCTACCGGGCCGTGCCCTACCTCCAGTCCCTGTCCGAGGGGGCCATCGTGTCCCGGACTTTGAAACTCTTCGGCATCGGGGAGTCGGGGATGGAGGCCCTCCTGCGGGAGAAGATGAACGCCATGCAGAATCCCACTCTGGCCCCCTACGCCAAGGAGGGGGAGTGCGAGCTGCGCATCACCGCCAAGGCGGAAAATGAGGACGCCGCGCGGGCTCTCATCGCCCCGGTGGAGGAGGAGCTGCGGGACCTGTTTGGGGACAAAATTTACGGCGCCGACATTCCCTCTCTGGAGGCGGCGGTGCTGGCGCTGCTGAAGGAAAAGCACCTCACTCTGGGCTCCGCCGAGAGCTGCACCGGCGGGCTCATCGCCAAGCGTATCACCGACCTGTCCGGGGCTTCCGCTGTATTCAAAGGGGGCATCGTCTCCTATACCAATGAGGTCAAGCACAACGTGCTGGGTGTGCCGGAGGACCTGCTGGAGCAGTACGGCGCGGTGTCCGAGCCGGTAGCCCGGGCCATGGCCGAGGGGGCCCGGCGGGTGCTGGGGTGCGACCTGGCCGTGTCGGTCACCGGCGTGGCCGGGCCCGACCCCGACGACCGAGGCAACCCGGTGGGGCTGGTGTACGTGGGTATTGCCACTCCCGAGGGCACCCACGTCCGAGAGCTCCACGCCGGCAACGGCCGGGAGCGGGTGCGCACCGCTGCCGCCCACAACGCCTTTGACCTGGTACGGCGGTACTGCACCGGGCTGGAGCTGTAAAGCGCCCGGTCAGACCGGGGGAATATGCGCTCGCCGCGCGGGCCGCCTGCTCGGCGGGAGCACCGCTTTCTTTGCAAAGA
>DYBS01000238.1 GCA_019418525.1 Clostridiales bacterium | reverse complement strand
CCCCCCGCCATTCTAAGCAGAAAAACCCCCGGCTTCCGCGGAAGCCGGGGGTTTTCGTTTAAGCCTGGGGCTCGGGACTCACCTCAGGATTGGGCTCTACCAGGTTGGGGCTGGGGGAGGGCACGCTGGGCACGGCCGCGCCGTCTGCGCGCCGGTCCAGAGTCACCGAGGTGCCGGAGAGAATGTCGGAGGTGCCGTCGCTGAGCTCGTGCTGGATGGTGACGGTATCTCCCACGTTGAGGATGACGGCGATCTGGTTCTGGGCGGCGGAGACGGTGTAGAACACCTCGTCCCCCTCCAGACGGAGGAAGTAGTAGGTGTTGCCGTCCATCACCGCCGAGCGAATCTCGGCGATGACACCGCTCACCTCGGTCTGGGGCAGCTCCTCCTGGGAGGTGACCCCCTTGTCGGCCAGCAGGCGGATATACTCCTGCTCGCACTCGGTCACCGAGTTGCCGGTGGCCACGATGTCATACCGGGCCACGTTGACCATGGCGTAACTCTTGACCAGGTTGGCCGCGTCCTTCAGGGGGATAAAGTAGGTGGGCTGGTCGGCGATGTTCAGGAGCAGCGGGAAGGTGGCTATATACCCCAGGTCCTGCACCACGCCCTGGGCCGAGGCCTGGGCGGCGTTCTCCGTGGCGCCGGGGGCGGAGTAGAACTTGGTCTCCTTGGTGCGCTGGTTGGAGAGGAGGAAGCCCAGGTTGGACTGGTCGGAGTTGATGGAGGTGACGCCGGTGTACATATACACATCGTCGTTGAGGGCGATGTAGTTGTAGCCCTGGGTCACCACCGTCACGTCCCGCTGGCCGAAGATGGAGTTGATGAAGCCGTTGACCAGGGTGCCGTGGTAGTCATACTGCTCCATGATGAGGTTGGGGTTAAAGACATTGTCCACCCAGGTGGGAATGTCGGCCAGTGCATAATAGGTGCACTCGCCGGTGATGGCGTTCATCAGCACCGCGCCGGTGATGTCGGTGCCGCCGAAAAGGCCGATGGTCTTGATCACCCGGGGGGCGATCCAGTAGGGGGTGCCCTCCTCGTCGATCTCAAAGCGGGGGGTGTCGAACATATAGGTGGGGTAGGAGAAGCGCAGATGGCGCATGACGTTGCGGTTGAGGGGCTCGGAGAAGGAGTACTTCATCCCCTCGTTCAGACGCACCACATTGGCCTCCTGAGTCACCATGTCCACGATGACGTAGGCGGGCAGGCCCTCGGAGCGGTTGGTGAACCACTTGATGAGGTCGGCGTAGTCGATGGGGGCCACCCGGACGGGCCGGCCCTGGTAGTTGATCTGGGTGGAGTCGTTGGAGTACTCAAACTGGCTGACCATGTCGCTGAGGGTACCCATCTGACGGTCGCCCAGGTAGTTGGCCGAATCCTTGTCCAAAGTGGGGATTTCGCTGAAGGAGATCTGGCTGATGTCCTCGGAGAACTTGCCGTCCTCCACGGTCAGCAGGTCCCGGTAGGCACCGGCCCGGAAGATGGGCAGAGAGAGGACCTGTCCCACCAGGGCCACCACCACCAGAAGGAGGAAGAGCACGCCGATGGGGAGGCACTGCTGCTTGATGAAGCGGAAGTACTCCTTGAGCTGGCCACCGGGACGGCCCCGCTCCCCGGCATTCAGGTTGAAGCCGGAGGTGATGAGGGCGCAGATGATGTAGACCACGCACAGAAGGAGAAGAAAGCTGTAAAAATCGCCGGACTGGAAGTTGAGGGCCGGGAGGGTGACATAGAAGTAGACCGCCCCCACCACCAGGGTGATGAGGAGGTTGAGCAGGACCTTGCCCACCTTGCCGCGGGGTTTGCGCTCGGGTGATTGACTCATGTGATGCTCCTTTTTGGAAAGAATGGTGGATACGGGCAAGGACAGTATACCGGTTCTGAAAGAAAAATGCAAGGAGGCCCTGAAAGAGGGCCTCCTTGGTCACCGCACCAGCGTGCCGCTTTCATCCTCCAGAAGCAGCAGGATCTGCTCCTGCTCCCCGGTGGCGGCGTTCACATAGATAAGGCAGTGCCGCCCATCGGCGTCCTCGCACTGAAACTCGTGGCAGAATACCTCTCCCTGGCCGGCGGTGGGGATGAGGGCAAGACGGCTGGAGAGCAGTGTGAGGCCGGTCTCCACCTTGCCCTGGGCCGTCTCGGCGGAGACGGCGGGGGCGGTCAGCGTCCGGGCAGTGTGGTTCATCAGGTAGTTGTGGGCCTCGTACCCCACCACGGCCCCGTTGTCCAGGGCCACGGTGACCTTGATGAGGTCGGGGTAGCACCGCACACCGTCCTGGGTGTAGGCGTAGTTGACGATGAGGCGGCCGCCCTGCTCCATGGAGTAGGTGGCCTCCATACCGGTGAGTCCCAGCCGCTCCAGCAGCGCCCCGGCCCGGGCCAGCCCCTCCTCATGGCTCAGCTGGGCGGGACCCACGGAGCGGGAGTTGAGGACCTGGAGCACCTGGCCCCCGGCCTTGGTCACCTCCACCCACAGCTCGCCCCCGTCGGCCACGGCGGAAAAGCCGTAGGTGGGGATGGTGCCGGTGCTCTCGGCGGCGGGGGTGAAGAGGTTGGGGGAGAGGTCAAAGAAGGCCGCTGCCGCCGCCCGGGCCTCGTCCCGGTTCACCTCCGCCGCCCCCTCCAGCGCTTTGGGAGAGGCGTTTACCAGGTGGTCGGAGAAGGGGCCGTCGTAGATGAGGGTGGGGAGATCGGAACAGCCCTCCTCAATGTCCTGGTACGCCGAGCCCGCCGTCACCTCGCCGTTTCCCTCCACTGAGTTGGAGAGCCGCTCCTGCACCGTGGACAGGTCCCCCAGCGTCATGGTCCCGGCGTACAGATCGCTCTGGAGGGAGCTGAGGGCGTCGGAGAGCTGGCTGGCCCGCTGGGAGAGGACAGACAGGTTGTCCCGCTGTTCCTCGGTCAGGGTGCCCTCGTCCAGGCGGGACAGGGCCATGGCGTAGTCCCCCGTCCGGGCCAGGAAGGCGGCGGTCTGTTCCAGCTCTATGTTGCCGTAGGGGAGGGATCCCAGGGCGGTCTGGGCGGAGAGGGCCTGCTCAAAGGCCTGGGAGCACAGGGCAGAGAAGAGCCCCGGCGAGGTGGCGTAGAGCCCCTTTTGGAGGGTAGTATCCAGCTCCCCCACGGCGGCGGTGAGCTGGGAGAAGGCGTATTCATAGTTCTGTTCCAGCAGCGCCCGGCTGGCGGCAGCCTGGAGCTGGCCCTGGAGGGCGAAGCCCCCCAGCACCACCCCACCGGCGGTGAGGAAGGTGATGGTTCGGATCTGGCGTTGGGAGAGTTGACGGTGATGCATGGCGCGCGCCCCTTTGCTCGAAAAGTAACCCTAGCTTGTCCCCGGAGAGGTCTCTTCAATCGCGCTGGTGGGATGCAAATTTTACCGCGC
>DYBS01000237.1 GCA_019418525.1 Clostridiales bacterium | reverse complement strand
GGGGGAGGCCCGTGCCCTTGTGGCCAGGCATGTGCATGCGCAGGGGATGAGTGGCGGCGAAGGCGCGGAGCGTATCGCAAAGGGGGGTGTGGGACATGATGAAAACCTCCGAAAAAAACGCGCCCCGCGGAGTGCGGGGCGCGCTGTACTTGGTTGGGATATCAGGGCAGGTAGTTCAGGGGGTTGACCAGGCTGCCGTTCACATGGACCTCGAAGTGGCAGTGGGTGCCGGTGGAGCGCCCGGTGGAGCCAGCCTTGGCGATGGTCTGGCCCTTGTACACCTTGTCCCCCACGGAGACCAGCAGGCTGGAGTTGTGGGCGTAGTAGGTGACGTAGCCGTTGCCGTGATCGATGACCACCAGCTGGCCGTAGGTGCCGTTCCAGCCGGCGAAGGTGACGGTGCCGCCATCGGCCGCCGAGATGGCGGTGCCGTAGGAGCAGGAGATGTCGATGCCGCGGTGGAGGCTGTAAGAGCCGAAGATGGAGCGGTAGCCGAAATAGGAGGTGATGTTGCCGTACACCGGCCACTGGAGGGAGCCGGTGGCCACCCAGGAGGGCTTCTCCTTGGTGCCCACGGCCACGACCTTCTCGGTGGGCTGGGTGAGGACGGTGGTGGAGGTGACCTCACGGCCGGTTTCCTTGCCGTTGACGTAGGTCACGTCGGCGGTCACCTGCTGGGACCCCTCGGAGCCGGCGGAGAGGACCTTGGTGTCCCCCTTGTACATGGAGCTGTCCTCCACCTCCCGCACGGGGATGGCGATGGACTCGGTGTAAGTGACATGGTCCACAGTCTGCACCGACAGGAAGGGGGTCTCCTCTTTGATGTTCAGTACCTGGCCGATCATCAGCTTGTTGATGTCGACACCGGGGTTGAGGGCCTCCAGCTCGGACATGGTCATGCCGTTGTCCAGGGCCAGGGCCATGAAGGTGTCGCCGGCCTGGACCTCATATGTAGTCTCACCGTTGGTGTTGGAGGTGAGGGTGGTCTTCATGGCGTCCAGGTCCTGCTCCACATCGGAGGAGATGTACTGCCGGGTGATGACCACGTTGTCGGTAAACTCGGCGGAGACGGTGTTCTCCGTAGTATAGGAGGCCTTCACCGCCTCCAGCAGCTCCTCCAGATCAGACTCGTTCTCAGAGGCGCCCACCACCTTGCCGTTCACCAGGAGGACGTAGCTCTTCATCACATCGCCGATGCGGTCGAAGAGGGCGGGCTCCAACGTGGTGGCGGAGGGGATGTCCCCCCGCTTGGTGAGGGTGAAGTCGTAGGTGATATCCCCCTCCATGTGGTAGTCGTAGCCCAGAATGGCGGTGGCCCGGGTCTCTACTCGGTCCAGGGTGGCCTCAAAGGAGGCCTGCGAGGCCACGATGCCGATGGGCTCCCCGTCGATGGACACCTGATAGCTGGGGGTGTAGACGGTGGGGATCACCGCGGCCACGCCCAGGATGGCGGCCAGGGCCAGGAAGAGCAGCGGATGGAAGGTGCGGAAGGAGCCCAGCACATGGTCCACACGGCGCACCAGAGGCACGTGGTTCTGCAAAAACCGCTCCGCGCGCTCTTCCGCCGCCGCATTCAGGCGTCCGGGCAGAGCCAGTGCCTGGGCCAGGGCCGCGGGAGCCGCGGCGGAATTCCGCTCCGCGCTCCGGGGCTGATGTAAGATTTCGTCCATGGGAAGGACCTCCCCGTTTTCGTGTTTCAAGGGAGGACGAAGCCCCCCTTGCGATAAAAATAACAGAAGTGTCATAAAGATTACAAATCGGTTACAAAGCATATCTTACACTTGATTGCGCCAGAAGTCAACCCCCAATTGCAAAATGCGGTAGGATTTCCCCAGAAAAGTACAAAAAATGTTTCAGAATTCTATTTTGCGCCCGTTCGGCCCAATGGGGGGCGGTCAGCCGGGACGTTTGACAGGGCCTGGAAGGGTTCCTATAATGAAGGAAAGACTGCAAAAGAAAGGGGGCGGCGGCATGGAGCGGAGACGGGTGTGGACCAAACAGCACGCCCAGGTGCTCAAAGAACTGGAGGAAACTGGACGCTATACCGCAAAGCGCCGGTACGTGGAGCTGGAGAATGGGGACTGTGCCCCCATCGTGCTGGAGGCCTACGACTGGCTGGTGGGGCACGCCCCCAACCGGGGGTTCAAGCCCGCCGACGCGGAGTATCCGGTGTGGGTGTCCCTGGCCCGGGACACCGCCATGCTGCTGGAGCCCGGGCGGGTGCTGCTGGAGCTGGAGGTGGACCCGGCGGAGCTGGCCCTCATCCACGTGGGAAAGTGGGGCATGATCCTCAACTACTCCTACATCCCCGCTGACGAGGTGGATGAGGCCCGACACAAGAAGCTCCTGGACGACTACCGGGTCAGCGACGTGACAGCCTACATGAGCCAGTTCTACCCCGCCATCAAGCGGGAGATCGTGGCCAGCTGGGACCGGCTCTTTGACGAGCGGGTGCAGCTGGGGGGCAGCCATCAATACGGGATCATTTGGGAGCTGAGAAAAGAATGGATCGTGGATGTGATACGGTGAAGCTCTACTCGCCCCAGAGTGAAGCAGTGCTCCGGGTCCTGGAGCGGGACGGGGTGTGCTTCTCCCGGGCGGAGTACGTCCGGCGCAAGTACGGGGAGAGTGCCCCCATCTTTCTCACTGCCTACGGGTGGTATGTGTCTCGGGCGGCGGCGCTGGTGCCCCCGCCGGAGGGGGCGGAGTACCCCTACTGGGCCTTTTTGAATGGCCGGGACCTGGACCCCTCCGCAGGCGGGCGGGTGCTCACTCTAGAGGTGCCACGGGACCAGGCGGTGTTTTTCGACCTGCTGGACTGGAACCGGATCTTACAGCTGCGCTTCCTGGGGGAGGAGAAGGAGGAAAAGCAGTTCCGCCGGGAGCTGGAGCTCCGGGGGTTAGATAGCCAGAAGGTGATGCTCAGTTCCTTTTACCCCGAGTGGAAGAACCTCATTCTGAAGAGCTGGGAGCGGCTCTTCCGCTGGCATGCCGCCATCCGGGACGGGGAGGAGACCCCGGTGGAGAGCGTTCAGGCGGGGCTGTGGTGCATCCGGCGGGAGTGGGTGGTGTCCGGGCTGTGAGTGGGCCCGGCCAGGCCGGGGGGATGTGCGCTCGCCGCGCGGGCCGCTTGCTCAGCGGGAGCCCGATTTCTTTTCGCGGAAAAGAAACCGGGGAAAGAAAAGGCGGAGAGGGGAACTTCTCGTTCCCCTCTCCACACCCCTCCAAGTGGGCGGCCTTCGGCCACCTGGTTTTGCCGGCAGTACAACAGGCTGTTCATAGGCAACCGGCTCGATTTTTGTTTTGCCGTGCTGGCGCAATCCCACCGCAGCAGAACACAAGCCGGGGTGCGCCTTGGGGGAGTCCAGAGGGGTGGTATCCCCCCTCTGGGCTT
>DYBS01000236.1 GCA_019418525.1 Clostridiales bacterium | reverse complement strand
CTTTCTTTCCCACCGCTTTCTTTGCAAAGAAAGCGGTGCCCTGTCCGGGCAGGACACCCATCCGGCGAGGACATTATTTTGAATTTTCATAACGAAAAGAGGCGTTTCCAATGGCGACGCAACGGGAACAGCGCCGGGGAGTGCTGTTATGTTTCATGGCGGCGGTGCTGTACAGCATCGGCGGACTGTGTATCAAGGTGATTCCCTGGAGCGGCCTTTCCATCAACAGTGGCCGGAACATGGTGGCCCTGGTGGTCATCGGCAGCTATCTGCTGGCCGTGAAGCACCGCCCGAAGTTCAACCGCTGGGTGGCGCTGGGCTCGCTGTGCGTGTGCGGCACCAACATGCTCTTCACGGTGGCCAACAAGATGACCACCGCCGCCAACACTATCGTGCTCCAGTTTACCGCGCCCATTTTTGTGATCCTCTTGTCCGCCATTTTCTGGCGCAAGAAGCCGGGCCGTCTGGACCTGGGTGCCTGCGCGGTGGTGCTGCTGGGGGTACTGTGCTTCTTCGTGGACAGCCTGGAGGCGGGGGACATGCTGGGCAATGTCCTGGCGCTTCTGTCGGGACTGAGCTACGCGGGAGTGTTTCTCCTTCAGGATCTGCCCGACGCCGACCCCATCTCCTCGGTGTTCTGGGGCGACATCGTCAGCGTGGTGACCGGCCTTCCGTTCCTCCTGCAGGAGACGGAATTCACCCCCACAGCCCTCACCAGCCTGGTGATCCTGGGCGCGTTCCAGGTGGGCCTTGCCTACATCCTGCTGACCATCGGCCTGCGCACTACTCCAGCGGTGACGGCCTGCCTGGTGTCGGGCATCGAGCCGGTGCTCAACCCCATCCTGGTGGCGGTCTTTTACCACGAGACCATCGGCCCGCTGTCCCTGGTGGGAGCGGTGATCGTGGTTGGCTCGGTGGTGGGCTACAACGTGCTCAAGCTCCGGCTGGAGCCACAGACCGCCTCTTGACAAAGGAAACCCGGCACGCTATAATCAGGCCATACGACATTGCGTGGATGAGGAAGAGTAACAGGCAGGTACCGGCACAGAGAACCCCCGGCTGGTGGGAGGGGGAGCGGGAGCGCCTGGGAATACCCCTCGGAGCAGCCCCCTGAACCCACAGCGCAGTAGGGGAGGCCGGGAGCGCCCGTTATCGCGCCGCCGTGTGTTGGCACGGCCTGAGGCTGCTTTCGTGAGAGAGCGGCGAACCAGAGGTGGTACCGCGTAAGAAACGCCCTCTGTCCTGCGGGACAGGGGGCTTTTTTGTCGAAAGGAGGCGGACGATGGAGCGGGAGAAGTGTATCCGCTGCGGCGGGACCATGGTCTCCATGGGGCAGCAGCTGCTGCGGAAAGGAAACCCCGGCTGGCATTGGCGGGGAGACCTGGAGCACGAGAGCGGGGAGAGTTCCTTGCCGGTGGAGGTGTGGTGCTGCACGAGCTGTCAGCATCTGGACTTCTACCTGGCCGAACGCACCGCGCCGGGCCCCGGCTCCGGCATCGCCCAGGTCCGCTGTCCCTTCTGCGGCATGCTCCACGAAATGGACGACCCCAAATGTCCCCACTGTGGGAAACGGTTATTTTAAATGAAGGAGAATGAACATGACTTGTTATGAAGAACTGAAGGCCCGCGGCCTGATCGCCCAGGTGACCAACGAGGAGGAGATCTCCAAGATGATCAACGAGGGCAAGGCAGTCTTTTACATCGGCTTTGACCCCACCGCCGACTCCCTCCACGTGGGCCACTTCATGGCCCTGTGCCTGATGAAGCGCCTCCAGATGGCGGGCAACCGGCCCATCGCCCTCATCGGCGGCGGCACCGGCATGGTGGGCGACCCCTCCGGCCGCAGCGACATGCGCCAGATGATGACCCCCGAGACCATCCAGCACAACTGCGACTGCTTCAAGAAGCAGATGGAGCGCTTCATTGAGTTCGGCGAGGGGAAGGCCCAGATGGTGAACAACGCCGACTGGCTGATGAAGCTCAACTATGTGGAACTCCTGCGGGAAGTGGGCGCCTGCTTCAGTGTGAATAACATGCTCCGGGCCGAGTGCTACAAGCAGCGCATGGAGAAGGGACTCTCCTTCCTGGAGTTCAACTACATGATCATGCAGTCCTACGACTTCTACCACCTGTTCCAGCACTACGGCTGCAACATGCAGTTCGGCGGCGACGACCAGTGGTCCAACATGCTGGGCGGCACCGAGCTCATCCGCCGCAAGCTGGGCAAGGATGCCCACGCCATGACCATCACCCTGCTGCTGAACTCCGAGGGCAAGAAGATGGGCAAGACCCAGTCCGGCGCGGTGTGGCTGGACCCCAACAAGACCAGCCCCTACGACTTTTACCAGTACTGGCGCAACGTGGGCGACGCCGACGTATTGAAGTGCCTGCGGATGCTCACCTTCCTGCCTCTGGAGCAGATCGACGAGATGGACAAGTGGGAGGGCGCCCAGCTGAACACCGCCAAGGAGATCCTGGCCTTCGAGCTGACCCAGCTGGTCCACGGCACCGAGGAGGCCAAGAAGGCCCAGGACGCGGCCCGCGCCCTGTTCTCCACCGGCGGCGACCGGAGCAACATGCCCTCCACCACCCTGGCTCAGGAGGACCTGACCGACGGGACCATCGGCATTCTGGACCTGATGCTCAAGTGTGGCCTGGTGCCCTCCAAGAAGGAGGCCCGCCGGCTCATCGAGCAGGGCGGCGTGTCCCTGGACGGCGAGAAGGTGACCAGTGTGGAGCAGACTGTCTCCGCGGATGCCCTCTCCGGCGAAGGCGTCACCATCAAGAAAGGCAAGAAGGTCTTCCACCGTGCCCTGCTGGGCTAAGCGGCGGCATTCGGACCGCAGTGCGGAAGGAGAGGGGGAGGATCTGTGAACGACAAGAAGAAGTGGTTTTTCCTGGATGAGCGGGCGATCGCCAACCTGATCGTGGTACTCATCGCCATCAGCTTTTATCTGCTCATCTCCCACCTGGATGTGATCCATGGGATTTGGAACATCTTCCTGGGCGTGGCCATGCCGTTTCTGGTGGGCTTTGCCATTGCCTACCTGCTCAACGGGCCCACGAATTACTTTGAGACCCAGGTGTTCCGGAACCTGAAATGCCGGCGGGGGCTGGCGGTGCTGGTGGTCTATGTGCTCTTTGTGGCGCTGCTGGCCGTTCTGGTGAAGCTGATCGTGCCCCAGATCATTTACAGCATCGTGAGCCTGTACTACACCCTCCAGGGTGCGCTGACCAAGCTGGGGGTACTCCTCAACGATCTGGCAATCAAGTACAACATCGACCAGACCATGGTGGAGCAGGTGACCAACCAGTTCATGCTCTCCTACGGCGACATCGTGAGCCAGGTCTCGGGCATGGCCTCCCGGCTGATCCCCACCCTGTTGAGCATGGGCGTGGCCCTGGGCAGCGGGGTG
>DYBS01000235.1:970-3420 GCA_019418525.1 Clostridiales bacterium | reverse complement strand
AGACAAACCAGGTGATGGTGCCGCCGATGAGCAGGGTGGCCAGGCCCACGATGGCGCCCAGGGGGATGGAGCGGGCGGGGCTGCGGCACTCGTCGGCGGCCATAGCGGTGCCCTCGATGCCGAGGAAGAACCAGCAGGAGTAGCCGATGGCCGCCATGATGCCCAGCGGGCCGTAGGGCAGGCCGTTGGTCAGCTCCTTGAGCTGGATGAGGGTGGCCTGCGGATCGTAGAAATTGGTGGAGAAGAGCAGCACGATGACGCAGGTGAAGGCCACGGCGGTGATGACGAAGTTGAGGGTCAGGGGGGCCTGCGCGCCCCGGTAGTTGATGAAGGCCAGTACCAGCAGCGTGAGAATGGTGAAGGGGAGGATCTGAATGTCCGGGTTGAGGGAGTTGAGTAGCTGCCCCACCACGATGACGTCGCCGGCCTCCAGCATGGCGTACTCAAAGACCAGCATCAGACCCACATTGAAGGCTGCCAGAGGGCCCAGCAGATATTTGGCCATGGTGTACTGTCCGCCAGCCTCCGGCATGACAGTGCCCATCTCGGACACCATCATCACTTGGCCCACATACATCATACTCATGACCCACAGTCCCAGCAGCGCGGCGATGGAGCCGCCCTGTTTGATGGTCAGGTTCCAGCCCATGAACTCGCCCACCAGGACGATGCCCACGCCCAGGGCCCAGACATGGATGGGGCCCAGCACCCGGCGGATGCTGGGATTTTCAGCGGGCTTCTTATTCGGCTGTTCCATCTTCAGACCCCTCCTGCTCCGCGGCCTGTGCCGCTTGCTCTTTCTTCTCCTGAAGGAAGTGGAGCTCCGTGCGGACGAAGTCCCGCAGCAGCAGGAAGGCCACTACGGCGCACAGGACCCAGGCAGTGATGTTGCAGATGTCGGCAATGTTCACGGCTCATTCTCCTCCTTTGACGGGTTCTCACCGTGCTGGCGGAAGTACCGTTTGATGAGGCTGCGCAGGCCCTTCAGGCTGGCGGTGACCATGAAACCCAGGTAGATCACCAGGGCGGCAATGACGCCGATCAGCAGAGCGGGCTGGATGGTGTAGCCGGTGAATTCGGTGCTGCCTGCGGAACGGGTGACCAGCATCGTGGTGAGCAGCACCACAAAGCACAGGATCAAGACGAACAGGATATCCCAAACCATCAGGAAGATCCCTTTCCAATCTCTCTTATTTTTCATACACGATCGCCTTCTTTTTGCTGCCGGATCACCTGCTGATAGTAGAGGTCTTTGCCATAGACCACGTCTCGATTGCGGCTCAAGTGGCGGCCCACCCAGAGAATGGCACCGGCCAACACCAGCATGGTCAGGGCAAATACAATGATGATTCCCGCGCGCAGCACGCTGCTGTCCACGATAGACAGGGTCTGGATCAGCACGAAGGCGCTGATCCCCAGTGCGGCCAGAAGAAAGATGAACAGCAGGATACAATCCTGCCGCAGCATCCGCTTCATGGCGGTTTCTTGTGGTTTCAATCCCATTCACTCCTTTTACGCGGTCTTTCTATATACCGTGCAGTTTACTCTGCTCGGTTTACCGAATAAATAATATATAAGACCTGGAAAAATGTCAACGACTTTTGGATATATTATACAAAAATAGGAGAATAAACTTATAATTTTGTGCAATTTGATCGAAACGGAGTGCGTGAGAAATGGGACTGAAGAACCTGCCGCAGCCTGTTTACAAGTAGCTCTGGGGCTGGTATAATGAAAAAATCGAGCGGTGCGGCATAGCCGCCTAACAGGGAAGCCGGTGGGAATCCGGCGCAGTCTTACCTCTACTGTCAGCGCGGACGAGGGCGTCGGGACCATTGGCAAGGAGCCGAGAAGGGATGCCGGAGGGTGAAGCGTGAGCCAGGATATCTGCCGTTCGGGGACCGTCGCTCTGAGGTGGAGAGCGCCGCGTGTTTGGTGACCCCAAAATGCGGCCCGCTCCCGGTTCGGAGCGGGCTTTTTGTATGTTTGGAGAGGAGGAGGACCATGGGCCGGCTGGAGCTCTACATCCCGGTGGGCAAGGAGCGCCTGCGCTGCGGCTTCACCACCGGCACCTGCGCCGCCGCGGCGGCCCGGGGGGCGGCCCAGGCCCTCCTCACCGGGGCATTTCCCCCGGCGGTGACGGTGACCACCCCGGCGGGGGTGGACGTGATGGCGGAGCTGATCTCCTGCCGCACCGGCCCGGACTGGGCGGAGTGCGCCGTAGTGAAGGACGGCGGGGACGACCCCGACGTCACCGACGGCCTTCCCATCACCGTCCGGGTCTCCCGGCAGGGGGACGGTCTCCTCACCGTGGACGGCGGAGAGGGAGTGGGCCGGGTGACCCGGCCCGGGCTGGACCAGCCCCCCGGCGCGGCGGCCATCAACTCGGTGCCCCGGCGGATGATCTCCGAGCAGCTGGAGGCGGCCCGCGCCGCCGTTGGGGCGGATAC
>DYBS01000235.1:0-960 GCA_019418525.1 Clostridiales bacterium | reverse complement strand
GTGTCAGTCCCCGGCGGGGAAGCGCTGGCCAAGCGCACCTTCAACCCCCGGCTGGGCATCGAGGGGGGCATCTCCATCCTGGGCACCTCCGGCATCGTGCGGCCCATGAGCGAGTCCGCCCTGGTGGACTCCATCCTCCTGGAGCTGGAACAGGCCAAAGCGGAGGGAGTGGCGGACCTGTTGGTCACCCCGGGGAATTACGGCCTGGATTTTGCCCAACAGGTCCTGCATCTGGACACCCATCGGGCCGTGTCGTGCAGCAATTACCTGGGGGCGGTCCTCGACCGGGCCGCCGCGCTGGGATTTGAAAGCCTCCTGCTGGTCGGACACCTGGGAAAGCTGGCCAAGGTGGCGGCGGGGGCCATGAACACCCACTCCAATACCGCCGACGGGCGGCGGGAGGCCCTGTGTACCCACGCCGCCCTCTGCGGCGGCGATACCGCCCTGGTGCGGGCCATGTTTGAGGCGGTGACCACCGACGCGGCCCTGGAGTTTTTGGAGGAGGCGGGGCTGCGGGAGCCGGTGATGGCCTCTCTCACCGCCGCGCTCCAGGAAAACCTCCGCCACCGGGCGGGGGAGCTGAATGTACAGGCGGTGGTCTTTTCCAACCGCTTTGGGGTGCTGGGGATGACCCCCGGCGCACAAGAACTGCTGGCGCGCCACCGGCGCGGGGAAGGAGCAAAGCCATGATCCACTTTGTCGGCGCGGGGCCCGGGGCCCCCGATCTCATCACCGTGCGGGGGGCCCGGCTGCTGGCCGAGGCGGACCTGATCCTCTACGCCGGGAGCCTGGTGAACCCCGCCCTGCTGGACGGGAGAAAGCCCGGCTGCACGGTGCGGGACACCGCCTCCATGACGCTGGAGGAGGTGCTCTCCGCCATGGAGGAGGCCGAGGCCCGGAACTTCACCACCGTGCGCCTCCACACCGGCGACCCCTCCCTCTACGGGGCCATCCGGGAGC
>DYBS01000234.1 GCA_019418525.1 Clostridiales bacterium | reverse complement strand
GGTGCGGATACCCGCCTGCCAGCCGGTGAGGGAGATCACCGGATAGCCCATGGCCTCGATGGCCATGGCGCACAGGGAGCAGGAGATCTGCTCGCCGGTGGAGAGGAGCATGTCCATCTCCCGCTTGGAGGCCCTGGGGTTGATCTCCTTGGCCTTTTCGATCAGGTCGTCGGTGGTGTCACCCTGGGCGGAGAGCACCGCCACCACATTGTGGCCCCGGCGGTAAGTCTCGGTGATGATCCGGGCTACGTTGCGGATCTTATCGGCATTGGCCACCGATGATCCGCCAAATTTCTGTACAATGAGTCCCATAGAGCGTTGTACCCCCTAAAGTTTCAAGAGTATCGGAGCGGCGGGGGGTCCCCACCGCTCCGTCCTGTTATCCTATGTCGCCGCGTCCGGCGCCGTCCTTACAGCACCCGCAGCAGCGAGTCGCACTCGCCCAGGCCGGCGAGCTTTTCCTTCAGCACGCCCTCGGTCATGGGTGCGGTGAGGAAGGCGGTCTCCCCCTCCGGTGCGCCGGGGCGGGCCAGCAGGGTCACCTCGCCGAAGGCAGCGCGGACGGCGTCCGAACTCGCCTGGATGCGGACATACCAGGCGCTCTCCAGGTCGGTGGGCGGCACCACAAGGTCCGGACTGCCCGGACCCCAGTGGAGGTACTTGCGGCCACGACGGTGCTTGGCCGCGTCCACCACGTCGGCCACCACGGCGGAGGCGGTGGGCAGCTTGCCCGCACCGCGACCGTAGAACATCACGTCGCCCACGGCGTTGCCCTTGACGGTGATGGCGTTGAACACGTCCTCCACGCCAGCCAGGGGGTTCTCCCCGTCCACCAGGTGGGGCGCCACGTAGACGCACAGCTTCCCGTCCGCCCGGCGGATACACCGGCCCAGGAGCTTAATCTTGTGGCCGCAGGACTCGGCATACGCCACGTCGGCCAGGGTCACCTTGGTGATGCCCTCGGTGGACACCTGGTCGGGATAGAAGTGCTGACCGAAGGCCAGGGAGGACAGAATGCAGATCTTCCGGCAGGCGTCGTGGCCCTCAATGTCGGCGGTGGGGTCCTGCTCGGCGTAGCCGTTCTGCTGGGCCTCCTTCAGCGCCGCCTCGAAGGACAGACCGGAGCGGATCATGCGGGTGAGGATATAGTTGGTGGTGCCGTTAAGGATGCCCACGATCTCTTCGATCTCGTTGGCCGCCAGGCACTGGTTCAGCGGGCGGATGATAGGGATGCCGCCGCCCACGCTGGCCTCGAAGAGATAGCTCACGCCGTGCTCCTCGGCCAGGCGCAGCAGGTCGTAGCCGTGGGTGGCCACCAGCTCCTTGTTGGAGGTGACCACGCTCTTCCCCGCCTTCAAGGCCCGCTCGGTAAAGTCCTTGGCCGCCCGGACACCGCCGATGGTCTCCACCACCACGTCCACGTCCGGGTCGTTCTCAATGACAGCGAAATCGTGGACAAACTTGTCCGCGAAGGGGCTGTCCGGGAACTCCCGCACATCCAGAATATATTTCAGGCGGATGCTCTCCTCCGCCTTACGGTCGATCTGACCGGCATTGCCGGTGAGGACCTCGGCTACGCCGGAGCCCACCACGCCAAAGCCCATGATTGCCACGTTGATCATGTCGTTTCCTCCTTACTTCTCCGGGGCCTAGCCCGCCAGGATCTCGCACCGGACCACACCCGGCACCTCCAGCGCCCGCCCCAGCAGGTCCTCCAGGGAGAGCTGGAGACTGGAAGTCTCCGCTCCGATGGTCACCGCCGCGCAGCCGTTCACCGGGATCCCCTGGTTGATGGTCAGAATATTCCCGCCGCTCTGGGCAAAGATATTGAGGACCGCCGAGAGCACACCCGGCTCATCCTTGAGCAGGATCTGGAAGGTGACGATGCGCCCGTGGAGCATGTCGTTGAAGGGACGCACTGCGTCCTTGTACTTGTAAAAGGCGCTGCGGCTGATGCCGACGTTCCGGGTGGCCATGTTCACCGTGTCTGCCTCGCCGGTCTCCAGCATCCGTTTTGCCTCTGCTACCTTGAGAAAAACCTCGGGCAGCGCGGAGGCGTCCACGATAAAATAGTTGGGCGTTCTGGGCATGTGGTGCTTCCTCCTTTGATGTCCTTGTGCGAAAGGCATTTGTAATAGTGTGGCTTACATTTTAGCACAGGAAAGCATACAATGCAACTGGCAAAACATTCAAAGTATACCCAACAAATTCGGTAAAATAATCGGTATTTTTGTCGTTTTACACAGAAGCCGGGAAAAGGAGGTCCGATTGAACCCATTTCTCCGCTTTACTGGCCTCCATCCGGTTGTCCGCGTTGTGCTGGCTGGGGCCGTATTCTGGCTGTTTTTTCGATATATGCTGCCCTGGAGTGCGCCTCTGCTGGTGGGTTGGGCTCTGGCGGCGGCGCTGGAGCGGCCTGTGCGGGGCCTGTGTCGCCTGGGGCTGGCCCGCACGGTGTCAGCCGGGATCGTATTCATTGTATTCACCGTTGCGCTGTGTGCTGGGGTGGGCCTTGGACTGTGGTGGTTGGCCGTGGAGGGGATGGACCTGCTGGAGCGCCTTCCCCTTCTACTCTCCGGTGCCCAGGGCTGGCCCGGCAAGCTGAAGGATCTGGCCAGGCGGGCTCTGGTGGGCGCTCCAGTGCCCCTTCAGGAGCCTTTGAGACAGGCGCTGGAGGGAGCCCTGGACACGGCGGGGGACCTGCTCTCAGACGCCGCAGCCCGCGCTGCGGTGGTAGCGGGGCGTTGGGCCTCCGCCCTGCCCGGACTGGCCTTCTCTGCGGGTACTGCGCTCCTCATAGGGGCTTTGCTCAGCGCGGACCGTCCGGCGGTATCCGCCTTTTTCCGACGGCAGCTGCCCCGCCCGTGGCAGGAGAAGCTGGATCAGGCCGGCGCAGCGCTGCGCTCCGCCTTCGGCGGCTGGCTCAGGGCCCAGGGCACCCTGGTGCTCCTCAATGCCGTTTTACTCACGGTGGGGCTGCTGCTGCTTGGGGTACGGAGAGCGCTCCTGTGGGCCCTCTTCACTGCCCTAGTGGACTTGCTTCCGGTGCTGGGCTCCGGGGCGGTGCTTCTCCCCTGGGCCATTGTAGCACTGCTGCGGGGTGACGGCGGTCTGGCCCTGGGGTTGACTGCACTATGGGGCGGGCTCTCTCTGATACGGGGAGTGCTGGAACCCCGGTTGGTGGGCAAACGCGCCGACCTCTCTCCCCTGGCCACGCTGATCGCCCTCTATCTGGGCTTTACGGCTGCCGGGCCGGTGGGGCTGCTTCTGGCTCCCCTGCTGGCTCTGGCTGGGAAGGTACTCCACGATCAGGGCGTCATCCGCCTCTGGCGCTGACCGAACGCAAGACAAAAGGGACGTCCCCAATGGGGACGTCCCTTTTTAGCTATGCGCTGATTAGCGCTGCTCACCGCGCATACGGGCGAAGCAATCGCTGCAGTACACGGGGCGGTCGGACTTGGGCTCGAAAGGCACACGAGCCTCGCCGCCGCAGGCAGCGCAGGTGGCGGTGAAGTACTCGCGGGGGCCGCGGGCGGCGTTCTTGCGGG
>DYBS01000233.1 GCA_019418525.1 Clostridiales bacterium | reverse complement strand
CTGGGTGGAGAGCACGGCGGTGGGCTGGACCGAGGGCGTGGGGGTGGGCTCCGGCGACTGGGAGGCGTCGGGCGTCGGTTCTCCGCAGCCGCTCAGGAGGAGCAGCAGGGCCGAGAGGGCCAGGGCGGCCAGACGGCCAGTGACAGCCCCCCTCACAGCAACTGGATCATGGCCGCCTGACTGCCCCGCTGGCCCCGGGTGTAGCGGTGGGACCAGAAGCGGTCGTGCTGGCACATGGTACACGCGTCGGACACGGCGATGTGGTCGGGGGAGAGGCCGGCTTTTTCCAGGCGCAGGGCGTTCATGCCCTTCAGGTCCACGTGGAACTTGCCGTTGTCCCGCACCTCGATGTGGTGGAGGGCGGAGGCCCCCATGGCCTCGGTCATGGCGTTGGGCACATCCTCGTCGGTCTCAAAGCAGCACAGGGAGATGCCCGGGCCGATGGCGGCCAGGATATCGCCGGGGCAGCAGCCGTAGCGCTCCACCATGGCCTTCACGGCCTCCCCGGCAATGCCCATGGCGGTGCCCCGCCACCCGGCGTGGACGGCAGACACCACCCGGCGCACCGGGTCGTAGAGCAATACGGGCAGACAGTCGGCGGTGAAGATGGTGAGGCACAGCCCCGGAATGTCGGTGACCAGGCCGTCGGCCTCCCAGGAGGGGTGCTGGAGCCCCAGCCTGCGGTCGGCGGCAGTAATGGTGCGCACCGTGTTCCCGTGGACCTGGTTGGACAGGACCAGCCCCTCAAAATCCGCCCCGATGGCGGCGGTGAAGCGGCGGAAGTTCTCCTCCACCCGCTCCGGTTCGTCCCCCCGGTGGATGCCCAGGTTCAGGGAGGCGTAGATGCCCTCGCTCACCCCGCCCAGCCGGGTGGAGAAGCCGTGGGCTACCCCTCCGGCGGCGGTGAAGCCGTCACAGGACAGGAAGGGAATGTTATTTTGCATAGAATCTACAATCGTCATAGAAAAAACCCTCAGCAAAAGCGAGAAAAGCAGGATGGGGTCCCTCCCGGCCAGAGGCCGGTCCGTCTCATTCTGCTCTTCGTCCTGGTTGTTCGGTTTTCAGGGCGGGGACAGTTCCGCGGAACTGTCCCCGCGCGGGATGGTTTACTGATACTCGGGGCCGTGGTACTCAGCGCAGTCGCACTTCTTCCACTTCTTGCCGCTGCCGCAGGGGCAGGGGTCGTTGCGGCCGATCTTCATGCCCTTTTTCACGGGCTGCTTCTTCACGGTCTGGTCGCTGCCGCCGGACTCGCCGGTGACGCGGGCCACCCGCTCACGCTTGACGTTGGCGCCCACCTGGACCCGGGCCAGGAAGATGCGCCGGATGGTCTCCTCCTGGATGGCGGCGATCATGTTCTCGAACATCTCGTAGCCTTCCCGCTTGTACTCCACCACGGGGTCGTTCTGGCCATAGGCGCGCAGGCCGATGCCCTGGCGCAGCTCCTGCATGGCGTCGATGTTGTCCATCCAGTACTCGTCCACCACGCGGAGCATCATGACCCGCTCCAGCTCGCGCATGAGGGGTTCGCCCAGCTCCTGCTCCTTGCGGTTGTAGATGTCGTCGGCCCGCTCCTGGAGGAGGGCCACCAGATCGTCGGCGGACTTGGAGGCGAGCTCCTCGTCGGTGAGGGTCAGCTCATCGGGGCGCAGGAACATCCCGCGGAAGGGGGCGCACACCTCACGCCAGCCCTCGGCGTCCAGGTGCTTCTGTTCGCCCATGTGGCCGTGGACGGCGTTGGTGAGCACGCTGGTGAGCATCTTCTGGATGGCCTCCTTCAGGTTGGCCCCGTCCAGCACCTGGCGGCGCTGCTTGTAGATGACCTCACGCTGGGTGTTCATCACGTCGTCGTACTCCAGCACCGTCTTACGGGTCTGGAAGTTGCGGGACTCCACCTGGCGCTGGGCGTTCTCGATGGCGCCGGAGAGCATCTTGGCGTCGATGGGGGTGTCCTCGTCCACGCCCAGCTTCTCCATCATGCCCATGACCCGCTCGGAGCCGAAGAGGCGCATGATGTCGTCCTCCAGGGACAGGTAGAACCGGGTCTCGCCGGGGTCGCCCTGACGGCCGGCGCGGCCGCGCAGCTGGTTGTCGATGCGGCGGGACTCGTGGCGCTCGGTGCCCAGGATGAAGAGGCCGCCTACGCTGCGGACCTTCTCGGCCTCCGCCTTGATGGAGTCCTTATACTTGGCCTCGGCGTCGGCAAACATCTTGCGGGCGTTGAGGATCTCCTGGTTGTCGGTCTCGGCGAAGCCGGTGGCCTCGGCGATGAGCTCGTCGCTGAGCCCGGCCTTGCGCAGGTCGGCCTTGGCCAGATACTCGGCGTTGCCGCCCAGCATGATATCGGTACCACGGCCGGCCATGTTGGTGGCCACGGTGACGGCGCCGAACTTGCCGGCCTGGGCCACGATCTCGGCCTCTTTCTCGTGGAACTTGGCGTTCAGCACATTGTGGGGGATGCCCTTCTTCTTGAGCATGGCGGAGAGCTCCTCCGACTTCTCAATGGAGATGGTGCCCACCAGCACGGGCTGGCCCTTTTCGTGGCACTCCTCGATCTGCTTGACGATGGCGCGGAACTTGCCCGCCTCGGTCTTGTAGACCACGTCGGGGTGGTCGATACGGGCCAGGGGCTTGTTGGTGGGGATCTCCACGATGTCCAGGGAGTAGATGGTGCCGAACTCCTCCTCCTCGGTCATAGCGGTACCGGTCATGCCGGAGAGCTTGTCGTAGAGGCGGAAGTAGTTCTGGAAGGTGATGGTGGCCAGGGTCTTGGACTCACGGGCCACGGTGACGTGCTCCTTGGCCTCGATGGCCTGGTGGAGGCCCTCGGAGTAGCGGCGACCGTACATGAGACGGCCGGTGAACTCGTCGACGATGATGACCTCACCGTCCTTCACCACGTAGTCGATGTCCCGCTTCATGAGGCCCCGGGCCCGGATGGCCTGGTTGATGTGGTGGGACAGGGTGGTGTTCTCCACGTCGGCCAGGTTCTCGATGTTGAAGGCCTCCTCGGCTTTCTTGATGCCCCGGGCGGTGAGGGTGACGGTGCGGGCCTTCTCATCCACGATGTAGTCGGCGTCCTCGTTGGGGTCCTCTTCCTCCTTGGTGTCCACCTTGGCCACCCGCTTGCCCTTCAGGCGGGCCACGAAGTTGTCCACAACGGTGTAGAGCTGGGTGGACTGGTCGCCCTGGCCGGAGATGATGAGGGGGGTACGGGCCTCGTCGATGAGGATGGAGTCCACCTCGTCCACGATGGCGAAGGAGTGGCCCCGCTGCACCATCTCGGTGGCGTAGATGGCCATGTTGTCGCGCAGGTAGTCAAAGCCAAACTCATTGTTGGTGCCGTAGGTGATGTCGGCGGCGTAGGAGGCCTTGCGCTGGGCGGGGGGCACGTCGTGGATCACAAGGCCCACGGTCAGGCCCATGAAGCGGTAGACCTTGCCCATCCACTCGCTGTCGCGCTTGGCCAGGTAGTCGTTCACGGTGACGATGTGGACGCCCTCACCGGCCAGAGCGTTCAGGTAGGCGGGCAGGGTGGCCACCAGGGTCTTGCCTTCACCGGTCTTCATTTCGGCGATGTTGCCCCAGTGCAGGG
>DYBS01000232.1:2182-3622 GCA_019418525.1 Clostridiales bacterium | reverse complement strand
GCGCATCACCCCCCTGTGGTCCAGGCTCTCCTTCACTTATAAGGTGACGCTGCGGAACCTGTTCCGCTACCAGCGCCGGTTCTGGATGACCGTCATCGGCATCGGCGGGTGTACCGCCCTCATTCTGGCGGCCTTCGGCCTGCGGAGCTCCATTTTCGACGTGCTGGACAAACAGTACGACGAGATTTTCACGTACAGCGTGGACGTGGGCCTGGTGGACGACGTCACCGATGACGAGCGGGCGGAGCTCCAGCGGGAGTTACAACAGCAGAGCGGCGTAGACGACTTCTTCTTTGTCCACCAGGCCTCCCTGGACGCCATCGGTGAGCGCCAGACGGTGAACGCCACCCTCTTCTCGGTGTCCGACTGGGCGGAATTCTCCTCCTTTGTCCACCTTCGGGAGCGGATCGGTGGAAAACCCATCACCCCCAACGACGACGGAGTAATCCTCACCGAGAAGCTGGCCAAGCTCCTGGGGGTCTCCGCCGGGGACACCATCACCCTGGACGGCCCCCGCCGGGCGGAGGTCACCGTCACCGCCATCACTGAGCAATACCTGATGCACTACATCTACCTGTCCGACACCTGCTATACCCGTATTTTTGGCGAAAGCCCGGAGAGCAACTACGTCCTGGCCCGCTACGCCGACAACACCCAGGAGACCGCCGATCAGGTGTCCTCCGCCCTCATCTCCCTCTCCGGGGTGACCAGCGTCTCCCGCATCCAGGACACCCGGGACACCTTCACCAAGAGCATGGAGAGCGTGGATTACGCGGTGGTGCTCATCATCGTCTGTGCCGCCGCCCTGGCTTTCGTGGTGCTCTTTAACCTGACCAACATCAACATCACCGAGCGCCTGCGGGAGCTGGCCACGCTGAAGGTGCTGGGCTTCTACGAGGGGGAGCTTTCCGCGTATGTGTTCCGGGAGAACGTGTTCCTTACCCTCTTCGGCGTGCTGGTGGGCATGGTGCTGGGCCGGTTCCTCCACCAGTGGCTCATCCTGACCGTGGAGATCGACATGCTCATGTTCGGCCGCACCATCCACCCCAGCGCCTACGCCTGGGCGGCGCTGCTGACCATCCTGTTCTCCCTGCTGGTGAACCTGACCGCCCGGCGGAGTTTACGGCGCATCGACATGGTGGAGTCCCTAAAATCGGTGGAGTAGGATTTCGACAAGGTTTTTCCCTTTACAGCTAAATTACCCATTCTCAACCTCCCCGGCGGCCTCCGTCGGGGAGGAAATATTTCCCACTCGACACCCTTCCCATGGCTTTGCCCAGGTTTGTGGTAAAATATGGTTGACAACCACCCCAGACAAGAGGAGGGTCTCCCATGGTACTCCAGCGCAGGAAGGGGCTCTTCGAGAGCACCCGCGTCTTATTTCTCCCCATCAACTCCATCACCCCCAACCCCAACCAGCCCCGGCACACCTTTTCCCCC
>DYBS01000232.1:0-2172 GCA_019418525.1 Clostridiales bacterium | reverse complement strand
GTATGGCATCTTGCAGCCCCTGTCGGTGCGGAAGATTACCGGAGGGTATGAGCTCATCTCCGGCGAGCGTCGCCTGCGGGCGGCCAAGCTGGCAGAGCTCACCGAGGTGCCCTGTATCCTGGTCCAGGCCGACGACCAGTCCTCCTCCCTGCTGGCCCTGATCGAAAATCTCCAGCGGCGGGACCTGGACTTTGTGGAGGAGGCCGCCGCTCTGGCTAAGCTGATCCGCACCTTCCACCTCTCCCAGGAGGAGGCCGCCCGCCGCATCGGCAAATCCCAGTCGGCAGTGGCCAACAAGCTGCGGCTTCTGAAGCTGCCCCCCGACGTGCTGGCCCTGCTGCGGGAGCGGCACTTCACCGAGCGCCACGCCCGGGCCCTGCTGCGGCTGGAGAGCGAGGAGCAGCAGCGCCAGGCCGCCCAGGTGATCGTGGACCAGGCCCTGACCGTGGCCAAGACCGAGGAGTATGTGGAGAGCCTCCTGCATCCGCCGGAGAAGCCCAGCCGCAAGTCCCCGGTATTCCTATTAAAGGATGTGCGTCTCTTTCTCAACTCCGTGACCAAGGGGCTGTCCATGATGAAGAGTGCCGGAGTCAACGCCGACTGCGACCGGAAGGACACCGACGACTCCATTCTGCTTACCATTCGCATTCCGAAAAGCGGAAAACCCTAGTCCTGTGTTTCACGTGAAACACGGTCGTTTCTTCTTCCACACCCCCGCACCTGCCCCGGTTGTTTCACGTGAAACGTGGAATGGCCGGGGTTTTTCTTTCTGCTTTTTGGGAATTCCAGTTGAATTACCTCAGCCGGGGCATTATAATAAAAGCGTTGCAGCAACCGAATGAAGCGAAAAAGGTGCGGCAAGAGCCGCACAACTCCTCTGAACCGGCACCACAGGGCCGGTGTACACGAGGAAGAAGGTAGGTACATCATGGCAAAAACCATCGCGATCGTCAATCAGAAGGGCGGCGTGGGCAAGACCACCAGCTGCGTCAATCTGGCCGCCGCCCTGCAAATGCTGGGCAGCCGGGTGCTGGTGTGCGACTTTGATCCCCAGGCCAATACCACCTCCGGCTTCGGTGTGGACAAGGTGTCCGCCTCCCCCAACGTCTACGATGTGCTCATCAACGACGCCGACATCGCCAAGGCCATCGTCTCCACCCCCTACGCCGACGTGGTGCCCTCCAACAAGGCCCTGGCCGGCGCCGGCATTGAGATGATCGGTCTGGACCACCGGGAGTACCGGCTGCGGGACGCCCTGGCCAAGGTGGAGGGGAACTACGACTTCATCTTTATTGACTGCCCGCCGTCCCTGGAGCTGCTCACCCTCAACGCGCTGTGCGCCGCCCAGTCCATCCTGGTGCCCGTCCAGTGTGAATACTACGCCCTGGAGGGCCTGTCCGATCTCCTCTCCACGGTGCGCATCGTCAAGCGCTCCCTCAACCCCCAGATCACTATGGAGGGGGTCATCCTGACAATGTACGACGGTCGGACCAATCTCTCCCTCCAGGTGGCCGAGGAGGTCAAGCGCCACTTCCCCGGCCAGGTCTACGCCACCGTCATCCCCCGCAACGTCCGCCTCTCTGAGGCGCCCAGCCACGGGAAGCCGGTGCTGGCCTATGACAGCCTGTCCCGGGGCGCCGAGGCCTATGAGGCCCTGGCCCGGGAGTTCCTGGAGCAGAACGGCGTGACACCAACCAGAAAGGACTGAGTCTATGGCATCCAACAAGGACCGGGGCCTGGGCCGCGGTCTCAGCGCGCTGCTGGGGGACGACGCCCTTCAGAGTCAGGAGGGGGGCTCCCTGTCCCTCCCCATCTCCGAGGTGCAGCCCGGCCTGAAGCAGCCCCGCAAGCGCTTCGACGAGGAGAGTCTGGCCGACCTGGCCGACTCCATCCGCACCCACGGCATCATCCAGCCCCTCACCGTGCGGCGGCTCTCCTCGGGCTACTACCAGATCATCGCCGGCGAGCGCCGCTGGCGGGCCGCCAAGCTGGCCGGCCTCCACGAGGTCCCCGCCGTCATCATCGAGGCCGACGACCGCACCGTCATGGAGCTGGCCCTCATCGAGAACCTCCAGCGGGAGGACCTGAACCCCATCGAAGAGGCGGCGGGCTTCCAGGTGCTTATGGAGGAGTACGGCCTCACCCAGGAGGAGGTGGCCCAGCGGGTGGGCA
>DYBS01000231.1 GCA_019418525.1 Clostridiales bacterium | reverse complement strand
CTCCCTGGCCCACCTGGCCCCCTTCGTGGATGTGTCCCGCAAGAAGATCCAGGCCGAGGTGCTGGCCGATCTGGCCATCTGCGGCGGCTCCACCGACCCGGAGGTGGTCCACAAGATCGTGGAGAAGCGCCTGCGGGAGGAGATCCGCCGGGGCGTGCAGACCATCCAGTACCAGGTGGTCACCCTGATGACTACCAACGGACAGGCCCCCTTCATCACCGTGTTCATGTACCTGGGCGAGGCCAAGAATGAGCAGGAGAAGAAGGACCTGGCTCTCATCATCGAGGAGACCCTGAACCAGCGCTACCAGGGCGTGAAGAACGAGGTGGGCGTGTGGATCACCCCCGCCTTCCCCAAGCTCATCTACGTGCTGGAGGAGGACAATGTCCGCCCCGGTACCCCCTATTACTACCTCACCAAGCTGGCCGCCAAGTGCACCGCCAAGCGCATGGTGCCCGACTACATCTCGGAAAAGGTCATGCTGAAGAACAAGGTGGACAAGAACGGCGAGGGCCACTGCTACACCTGCATGGGCTGCCGCTCCTTCCTGACCCCCTATGTGGACCCCGAGACCAACCAGCCCAAGTACTACGGCCGCTTCAACCAGGGCGTGGTGACCATCAACCTGGTGGACGTGGCCCTGTCCTCCGGCGGCGACGAGGAGAAGTTCTGGAAGATCTTCGACGAGCGGCTGGAGCTGTGCTACCGGGGCCTCATGTGCCGCCACAATCGCCTGAAGGGCACTCTGTCCGACGCCGCCCCCATCCTGTGGCAGTACGGCGCCATCGCCCGCCTGAAGAAGGGCGAGCCCATCGACAAGCTCCTCTACAACGGCTACTCCACCATCTCCCTGGGCTACGCCGGCCTCTATGAGTGCGTCAAGTACATGACCGGCAAGTCCCACACCGATCCGGAGGCCACTCCCTTCGCCCTGGCGGTGATGGAGCACATGAACGAGGCCACCGCCCGCTGGAAGGCCAAGGAGCACATCGACTTCTCCCTCTACGGCACCCCCATGGAGTCCACTACCTACCGCTTCGCCAAGTGCCTGCAGAAGCGCTTCGGCATCATCCCCGGCGTCACCGACAAGGCCTACATCACCAACAGCTACCACGTCCACGTCACCGAGGAGATCGACGCTTTTACGAAACTGTCCTTTGAGGCCCAGTTCCAGACCCTGTCCCCCGGCGGCGCCATCAGCTATGTGGAAGTGCCCAACATGCAGAACAACATCGAGGCGGTGCTCCAGCTGATGCAGTTCATCTACGACAACATCATGTACGCCGAGCTGAACACCAAGAGCGACTACTGCCAGGTGTGCGGCTACGACGGGGAGATCTCCATCGTGGAGGACGAGGACGGCAAGCTGGTGTGGGAGTGCCCCAACTGCCACAACCGCAACCAGGACAAGATGAACGTGGCCCGGCGGACCTGCGGCTACATCGGCACCCAGTTCTGGAACCAGGGCCGCACCCAGGAGATCCGGGAGCGGGTCCTGCACCTGTAAGAGAAGAGGCGGATGTTATGAACTATGCCGCCATCAAGCGCCGGGACATCGCCAACGGACCCGGTGTGCGGGTGTCTCTCTTCGTCTCGGGCTGTACCCACCACTGCAAGGGCTGCTTCAACCAGGAGGCTCAGGATTTCTGCTACGGGAAGCCATTTACCTCAGAGGTGGAGGACGCCCTTCTGGAGGAGCTCGCGCCCTACTACGTCAGCGGTCTGACCCTGCTGGGGGGCGAGCCCTTTGAGCCGGCCAACCAGCGCGCCCTGCTGCCTTTCCTGAAGCGGGTGCGGAAGCGCTTTCCGGAGAAGAACATCTGGGCTTTCTCCGGCTACGTCTACGACACCGAGCTTTTAAAGGAGAGCCGGGGCCGCTGTGAGGTCACCGACGAGATGCTCTCCCTCATCGACGTGCTGGTGGACGGGCCCTTCGTGGAGGAACAGAAGGACATCACCCTCCTTTTCCGCGGCTCGGCCAACCAGCGCCTCATTGACCTGAACGCCACCCGCTCCGCCGGAGCGGTAGTGCTGTGGAAAAATCCTGACTGATCCCGCCGCCCCCCGGACCGATGTGGTCCGGGGGGCGGTTCTTCTCTTGAAATCCTAGTATTTCTATCGTATAATGAGAAACGACGAGGTGATCGACTTGAAAATTTCCACCAAGGGGCGCTATGCCCTGCGCGTGATGATTGACTTGGCCCAGCACCGGGAGGAGGGGCTCATCCCCCTCCACGAGATTGCCCAGCGTCAGGGCATCACGGTCAAATACCTGGAGCAGATCATTGCCATGTTGGGGCGGGCCGGTTTTTTACAGAGTGTCCGGGGCAAAAGCGGTGGCTACCGCCTGGTGCGGGAGCCGGAGGAGTACACGGTGGGGGAGATCCTGCGGGCTACCGAGGGCAAGCTGGCCCCCACGGTCTGCCTGGAGCTGGGGCCCGAGCTGTGCGAGCGGCAGGGGAACTGTCCCGCCCGGGGCTTCTGGACCGAGTTTTATGACACCATTAACCGCTTCCTGGACAGCAAGACCCTCCGGGACTTGATGCCGCCGGAAGAATGACGCATATCTCCGGCGGCTCCGGCATAGACTGGCCTGTGAACGCTTTACTGCGGCGTGACAGGAAAGGAGGAAGAGCCATGCCGGAAGAGGAGCGCCGGGAGACCGGGAGCGCAGCCGGGGAGAAGGAGGATGTGGACGATCTGATCTTCCATACCGAGCCGGAATGGTGCGCCAGCCAGCGCTGAGACGGTTTTTCGCACATTATTCTTTACATCTCGCCAAGGATTGTATATAATGGAGCGATGAAACAACCAAAGTGAGAGTGTATGATATGCTTCAATTTGACGAGTATAAGGTAAAACTAAACAACATCCTGCCCGACCTGGAGGATCTGAGTCAGGCTCTGGGTCTGGAGGCCGCCCAGCGGGAGGCGGATATGCTGGAGTCCGAGAGCGCCTCCGAGGGCTTTTGGAACAACCTGGAGAAGGCCCAGAAAGTCCAGCAGCGCCTGTCTCAGCTCAAGAGCAAGCTGGATGGCCAGAAGAGCCGCATGGACGCCTGGTCCGACCTGATGACCCTGTGTGAGATGGGCAACGAGGAGGAGGATGAATCCATCCTGCCCGAGCTGGAGGAGGGCTTTGCCAAGCTGGAGGCCGACATTGAGGAGGCCCGGCTGTCCTCCCTGCTCACCGGGGAATATGACAGCTCCAACGCCATCCTGAACATCCACGCCGGCGCCGGCGGCACCGAGGCCCAGGACTGGGCCCAGATGCTCTACCGCATGTACACCCGCTGGGCCGAGCGCCACGGCTACACCTGCAAGACCATGGACTATCAGGACTGTGAGGAGGGCGGCATCAAGAGCGCCACCATCACCATCTCCGGTGAGAACGCCTACGGCCACCTGAAGAGCGAGCACGGCGTGCACCGCCTGGTGCGGGTGTCCCCCTACGATGCCCAGGCCCGTCGGCAGACCTCCTTCTCCGCGGTGGAGGTCATGCCGGAGCTGCCCGACGACGTGGAGGTGGACATCCGGCCCGAGGACATCGAGATGCAGGTCTACCGCTCCTCCGGTGCGGGCGGCCAGCACGTGAATAAAACCTCCTCTGCCGTGCGCCTGATCCACAAGC
>DYBS01000230.1 GCA_019418525.1 Clostridiales bacterium | reverse complement strand
CCGACAAGGTCTACGGCAACGACAAGCTCACCCCCGTCATCACCGCCCTGGGCGCCGGTATCGGGGACGACTTCGACCTAGAGAAGCTGCGCTACCACAAGGTGATCATCATGGCCGATGCCGATGTGGACGGCGCCCACATCCGCACCCTCCTGCTGACCTTCTTCTTCCGCTTCATGCGCCCCCTCATCGACAAGGGCTACGTCTACGCCGCCGTGCCGCCCCTCTTCAAGCTCACCCGGGGCAAGCAGGTGCGCCTGGCCTTTGACGAGAAGGAGCGGGACGCCATCTCCGCCGAGCTCCGGGGCGACAACCCCAACGCCAAGGTGGACATCTCCCGCTTCAAAGGCCTGGGCGAAATGGACCCCCACGAGCTGTGGGAGACCACCATGGATCCCCGCACCCGCACCCTTAAGCGCATCACCATGGCCGACGCGGTGAAGGCCGACGAGATCTTCACCCTCCTCATGGGCGAGAAGGTGGAGCCCCGCCGGGAGTATATCGAGCAGAACGCCGGCCGGGCCATGAATCTGGACTACTAAGGAGGGAATGGAAATGGCTAAGAATGAGAAGGAAGTGCAGGACATTTCCTTTCCCGATCAGAAGATCGTGGAGATCAACCTGGAGCATGAGATGCAGGACGCGTACATCGAGTACGCCATGTCGGTCATCGTGGGCCGGGCCCTGCCCGACGTGCGGGACGGCTTAAAACCCGTCCACCGCCGCATTCTTTACTCCATGTATGAGAGCGGCCTCACCAGCGACAAGCCCTTTAAAAAGTCGGCCACCTGCGTGGGCGACGTGCTGGGTAAGTACCACCCCCACGGCGACCAGTCCGTCTACGACGCCCTGGTCCGCCTGGCCCAGGACTTCTCCATGCGCTACCCGCTGGTGGACGGCCACGGCAACTTCGGCTCGGTGGACGGCGATCCCCCGGCCGCCTACCGTTACACCGAGGCCCGCATGGCCAAGATCGCCAACGAGATGCTGCGGGACATCGAGAAGGACACCGTGGACTGGGACCCCAACTTCGACGAGTCCATGAAGGAGCCCCGGGTGCTCCCCTCCCGGTTCCCCAATCTCCTGGTCAACGGCTCCTCCGGCATCGCCGTGGGCATGACCACCAACATCCCGCCCCACAACCTGCGGGAAGTCATCGACGCCACCATCTGTGTGCTGGACAACCCTGAGGCCGACCTGGATGACCTGATGGAGCACATCAAGGGCCCCGACTTCCCCACCAAGGGCATCATCATGGGCCGCTCCGGCATCCGGGCCGCCTACGCCACCGGCAAGGGCCACATCCGGGTCCGCGCCCGCACCGAGTTCGAGGAGTTTGGCCAGAACCGCACCCGCATCATCGTCACCGAACTGCCCTACCAGGTCAACAAATCCCGCCTGGTGGAGAACATCGCCGAGCAGGTCCACGACAAGCGCCTGGAGGGCATCTCCGGCCTGCGGGACGAGTCCGACGGCAAGAAGGGCATGCGCATCGTCATCGAGCTGAAGAAGGACGCCAACCCCCAGGTGGTCCTCAACCGCCTCTTTGCCCAGACTCAGATGCAGACCACCTTCGGCATTGTCATGCTGGCTCTGGTCAACAACCAGAAGCAGCCCAAGATTCTCTCCCTTCGGCAGATCCTGGATGAGTATATTGCCTTCCAGGAGGAGATCATCACCCGCCGGACCATCTTCGACCGCAAGAAGGCCGAGGAGCGGGCCCATCTGCTGAAAGGTCTGCTCATCGCCCAGGACAACATCGACGAAGTCATTAAAATCATTCGGGAGAGCTATGACAACGCGAAGGACCGCCTGATGGAGCGCTTCGGCCTGGACGACGTGCAGTCCCAGGCCATCCTGGACATGCAGCTCAAGCGCCTGCAGGGCCTGGAGAAGGAGAAGCTGGAGAACGAGTACGCCGAGCTCATGAAGAAGATCGAGTACTACAACGAGCTCCTCTCCAACGAGGCCATGCTCCGGGGCGTCCTCAAGGACGAGCTCACCGAGATCCGGGACAAGTACGGCGACGACCGCAAGACCGAGATCGGCTTTGTGGAGGACGACCTGGACATTGAGGACCTCATCGAGGAGGAGGAGTGCGTCTTTACCCTCACCGCCGGCGGCTATATCAAGCGTCTGCCCGCCTCTACCTACCGGGCCCAGCGCCGGGGCGGCAAGGGCATCACCGCTATGGCCACCAAGGAGGAGGACTACGTGGAGACCGTGTTCACCGCGTCCACCCACGACTTCATCCTCTTCTTCACCAACAAGGGCCGGGTCCACCGGAAGAAGGGCTACCAGATCCCGGAGGCCGGGCGTACCGCCAAGGGCACCAATATCGTCAACGTCCTGCCCGTGGAGAGCGACGAGAAGGTCACCGCCATGATCCACCTGCGGGAGTTCCCCGAGGACCGCTACCTGGTCATGGTCACCCGCAACGGTACCGTCAAGCGCATCCAGCTCTCCTCCATCAACACCGCCCGCAAGGCCGGTATCCGCTGCATCACCCTGGACGAGGGCGACGAGCTCATCGCCGTCCGGGAGACCGACGGCGAGCAGGCCATCCTCATCGTCACCCACGAGGGCATGGCCATCTGTTTCAAGGAGACCGATGTGCGCTGCATGGGCCGCGACGCCTACGGCGTGCGGGGCATCAAGCTGCGGGACGGCGACTACGTGGTGGGCGCCGCCCGGGCCAAGCGGGAGCACCAGGTGCTCATGATCACCGAGAACGGCTACGGCAAGCGCACCGATATGGACGAGTATATCCGCGCCGACGGCCCCCAGAACCGGGGCGGCTACGGTCTGAAGGGCTACCAGGTCACCGACAAGACCGGCCCCATCGCCGGCGTGAAGGTGGTCAACGACGATGACGACATCCTCATCATCTCCGACGACGGCATCATCATCCGCACCCACGCCGCGGGCATCAACATCTACTCCCGCACCGCCCAGGGCGTGAAGGTCATGAACCTGAGCGAGGGCGTGAAGGTCATCTCCATCGCCCGCACCGACCACGAGGAGGAAGAGGAGGCCGTGGAGGCCGCCGCCGAGACTCCCGCCGTGGAGGGCGAGAGCGCCGCTGAGGCCACCGAGGTCGCCCCGGAGCAGGGTGAGTAAGGGCCGATGAAAGAGGTCACCATCTACACCGACGGGGCCTGCTCGGGCAACCCCGGCCCCGGCGGCTGGGGGGCCATCCTCCAGTATGGCCCTCACAAAAAGGAGCTCTCCGGGGGTGAGGCCCATACCACCAACAACCGCATGGAGCTCACCGGGGTCATCACCGCGCTGAAGGCTCTGAAGGAGCCCTGTGTGGTGGAGCTGTACTCCGACTCCAAGTATGTCATTGACGCCCTCCAGAAGGGCTGGGCCAAGGGCTGGCGGGCCCGGGGCTGGATCAAGTCCGACAAAAAGCCCGCCCTCAACCCGGATCTGTGGGAGGTGCTGCTGGACCTGTGCGAGTACCACACGGTCCACCTCCACTGGGTCAAGGGCCATGCGGACAACCCGTATAACAATCGCTGCGACGAGCTGGCCGTGGCGGAGAGCCGTAAATTTCGGTAAGTCCGGCCACGGGCCGGGGGTGTTTGCGCTCGCCGCGCGGGCCGCTTGCCCAGCGGGGGCACCGCTTTCTTTG
>DYBS01000023.1 GCA_019418525.1 Clostridiales bacterium | reverse complement strand
GGTAATCGGCTGTATCAGCGCCGCACTGGTCTGGTCTGGCAGCCTGGAGCAGCAATTCACTCTGGCCTTCGGCTTTGCCGGTCCCTCCTACTGGGAGGGCAGCGGCTGGGAGGACTTTTCTCTCCCCACTCCTTCCCCGGTCACCCGGGTGGAGCGGGCCCCCACCGGCGACGGCACTACCCTCACTCTGCTGGGTGAGCCGGCCAGCGGCGCCCTCACATCCCAGCAGATCTACAACAAAGCCCTGCCCTCCATCGTCAGCATCCAGGGGGACAGCGCGTCCTCCAGCTCACAGGGCACCGGCATCATCATGACAGAGAATGGCTACATCATCACCAACCACCACGTCATTGAGGGGGCTGAGACTGTCTCCGTCACTCTGATGGATGGCTCGGCCAGCTATAAGGCCCGGCTGGTGGGCAGTGACACCGCCACCGACCTGGCGGTGCTGAAGGTGGAGGCCCAGGGCCTTACCGCCGCAGAGTTCGGTGACTCCGCCCTCCTCCAGGTGGGAGATCTGGCTCTGGCGGTGGGCAATCCCCTGGGTGAGCAGCTCCCCGGTACCATGACCGACGGCATCATCTCCTACATCGACCGTAACGTCAATGTGGACGGCTACGACATGCAGCTCATCCAGACCAGTGCTGCTCTGAACTCGGGCAATTCCGGCGGCGCCCTCCTCAATGAGTACGGGCAGGTGGTGGGCGTCACCACTCTGAAAATGAGCTCCAACTGGGACACCATCGAGGCCCTGGGCTTCGCCATCCCCACCGCCACAGTCAAGCGCATCGTGGATGACCTCATCGCCAACGGCCACGTCACTGGCCGGCCCACCATCGGCGTCACCGTGTGCGCCGTGTCCGATCTCTCCCCGGAGGAGACGGCAGACCTGCCGGACGGGCTCTATGTGGTCTCGGTGGAGGAGGCCTCCGACGCCTGGAAGCAGGGCCTGCGCACCGGCGACGTGCTCACCCGGGCCAACGGACAGCTCCTCACTGTCATCGACGACCTGAACGCCCAGAAGACCGGCCTCCAGGTGGGAGACACCATCTCCCTCACCGTCTGGCGGGACGGAGAGACCTTCGAGCTGGAGGTGGCCCTGGTGGAGCAGTACCTGGTGGAGGAATAAAAAAGGAGCGCCCTCCGGTGGAGAGCGCCCAAAGTCGATAAGAGAGAATGGAATGGGAACTGATCCGCTGGAATCAGCTCCACGCGCGGGATCGGACCGATTGGCCGAGCTGCAAGAATATAATACTATCTCTTCTAATATTTGTCAAATAGAACTTTTGTCGAAAGGTAGAATCCGACTATGCTCATCTACAACGGAACCGTTCACCCCATGGACGGCGCAGTCCTCCCTCTGGGCTATGTGCGCCTGAAGGGAGACAAGGTGGCGGAAGTGGGACCCATGGACCGCTGCCCCGCCCCCGGCCCCGGCGACCTGGATGCGGCGGCCGGCCACATCGTCCCCGGGTTTGTGGACGCTCATTGTCACCTGGGGATGTTCGGCAACGCCGTGGGTTTTGAGGCCGACGACGGCAATGAGGCCACCGACCCCTGCACTCCCCACCTGCGGGCCCTCGATGCGGTGAACCCCCAGGACCGCTGCTTTGAGGAAGCCCGGCAGGGCGGCGTCACCACTGTTCTCACCGGCCCGGGCAGCGCTAACCCCATCGCCGGGCAGTTCGTGGCCCTTAAGACCAATGGCCGCTGGGTGGACGAGGCGGTGGGGAAGGCCCCCGCCGCCATGAAGTTTGCTCTGGGTGAGAACCCCAAGTCGGTATACAACGACCGCAAGGAGACCCCCATCACCCGCATGGCCACCGCCGCCATCATCCGGGAAAATCTGGCCAAGGCCCAGGAATACCAGGACAAGCTGGCCAAATCCGACGAGGATCCAGAAAGCGATCCCCCCGATCTGGACGTGCGTCTGGATGCCCTGGTGCCGGTGGTGCAGCATATCCTGCCCGCCCATTTCCACGCCCACCGGGCCGATGACATCGCCACCGCGGTGCGCATCGCTCAGGAGTTTGGCCTCAACTACGTGATTGTCCATGGCACGGAGGGCCATCTGGTGGCCGACCTCCTGGCCCGTGAGGGAGTCGGCGTCATCACCGGACCCTGTCTGGGCGACCGGAGCAAGCCGGAGCTGGCTAACATGACCCTTGAGAACCCCGCCCTGCTGGTCAAGGCCGGTGTAAAGATCGCCATCTGCACGGACCACCCCGAGACCCCCATCCAGTACCTCCCCCTGTGCGCCGCCATGGCAGTGCGGGCAGGACTGGACGAGGAGATTGCTCTGGCCGCCATCACCTCCACTGCCGCCGAGCTGGGCGGCGTGGCCCAGCGGGTGGGTTCCCTCACTCCGGGCAAAGATGCCGATGTAGTAGTCACTACTGGACACCCTCTAGACTGGAAAAGCCGGATCGCGGCCGTGTTCATCAACGGGAACCGGGTCGTCTAAGAAAATTTCATTTAGCTCTGGTAATTTCTCCGGGATGTGGTATAATTCTTACAAGGAACCTTTCATTTCAGGTTCCAGGTTGTGGCAATTTTGCCCATGCAACGAGAAAGGCCCTCTTTGGAGGGCGGAAGGAGCTGACATCTATGAAGTTCGTGTTTACCGACAAGAAGGTCAACCTCCCCAACAAGGTCCACGCCTACGCAGAGAAGAAAGTGGGCAAGCTGGACCGCTATTTCAAGGCGGATGCGGAGGCGGCCATTGTCTTTAGCGTAGAGAAGGGCCGTAACAACGTGGAGCTGACGGTGCGTTCCGGCGGCACCATCATCCGCGTGTCCGAGAGCACCTCCGATATGTTTGCCACCATCGACGCGGCGGTGGCCTCCGTGGAGCGCCAGCTCCGCAAGAACAAGGCCCGCCTGGAGAAGCGCCTGCGCCAGGACGCCTTTGTCCGTTCGGTGGAGGACGAGATCTCCAGCTTCGCCCCCGAGGTGGAGGAGGAGGAGTTCAAGATCGTCCGCACCAAGAAGTTCCCCATCAAGCCCATGACGGTGGAAGAGGCGGTGCTGGAGATGAACCTGGTGGACCACACCTTCTTCGCTTTCAAGGATGTGGATCACGACGGCGCTTTCTCCGTGGTGTATAAGCGCAACGACGGCGACTATGGCCTCATCGAGGACGCCGAGTAACCGACATAGCTCCGGCCCCCTGGGAATCTTCCCGGGGGGCCGGATTTTTTCTTCCGGGGGAATCCCGGGGGGTTGTCCTCGCCGGACGGGCGTCCTGCCCGGACAGGGCACCGCTTTCTTTGCAAAGAAAGCGGTGGGAAAGAAAGCCCAGAGGGGGGATACCCCCCTCTGGACTCCCCCAAGGCGCCCCCCGGCTTATCTTCTACTGTGGAGGGATTTCAAAAGCCCGGTGGAGCAAAAACCGAGCCTGGTGCCTATGAACAGCCTGTTGTACTGCCGGCAAAACCAGGTGGCCGAAGGCCATCCGGCGAGGACACGTCTCTCAGTTCTGAGGTGAGGGGCTCCCCAAAATGGGGTGGACACGCTCCACCGCTGCCTGGGTTGGCTCCGCGTCTTGCAGGTAAAGGGAGTGCTTGCCCTGGAGCAGGTCCAGCTCAAAGCCACCGCCGGTGCGCTCGGTCCCCTTCCCTACCACCGCCTTGGTCAGGTTCTGGCCCAGAGTGTAATCGAGCGTGACCGTCTCAAAGTACACGCCGGTGTCCCATCCCTCAAAGAATACCCGGTCGTGATACTCCTCCACCTCGTCTCCGTCGCTGTCGTAGTAGAGAGAGTAGCCGTTGACGGTATAGCCGTTCTCCGTCCAGGTGGCGTAGCCCTCGTACTGCTCGCTCATATAGGGAAGGTCTCCGGGCCGGAAACGCAGGGTGAAGGAGCTCTGGCCGTCGGCGCTGACGCCGAGCAAATCCACCTCCAGCAGCTGGTCGTCCTGGACGATGGCCTTTCCGGTGATGGTAAAGCCCTCCATGGCCATGCGGGTGGCCAGGGTGGTGGGATCGTCGGTGCCAAAGATCTGGAGCATCTGCTCCGCCGTCAGGTCCTGGTACACCACATCCCGGGCATAGTCCCAGCAAATGATGACACAATCGGCGCTGGTCAGGTCTGGCAGGTCCAGCGCCTCGTCGGTAAAATAGTATCCCTCGGGCAGCGGTGGTACCACCAGCTCGTAGGCATTGGGATCATAGGCCGTATTGGTCTCCGGCACGGGAGTAGCGGTGGGCTGCGCGGTATTCTGATCCACCGCGATGGGCTCTCCGCTGCCGGGCCGCAGAGCCGCCCCCGGGGCCCCGGTCTGCCACCAAAGCGCCGTCCCCAGGAAGAGCGCCAGCGCGGCGCAGGCCGCCAGACCCGCCGCCCAGCCGGTGCGCCGCCGGGGCTGCCTCCGGGTGGGGACGCCCCGCTCCAAGGCCTCCATCAGCTCCAGATGGGCAATGGAGGGCAGTTTTACCCGATCCATATAGGTCTGATAGTGTTTCATGGCGTGCTGACTCCTTTCGTTCAGACTTCTTCGGTGAGAAAATCTTTCAATTTTTTCCGCGCCCGGGACAGCCGGGAGCGGGTGGTCCCCTCCCGCTCGCCCAGGATGGCGGCGATCTCGCCGGTCTGGTAGCCCTCGTAGTAAAAGAGATGGACGGCGGCCCGGTCCTTGGGCCTCAGGCGCAGCATGGCCTCCATCACCCCCTGCTCCTCCGGCGCGGCGGCGGGGAAGCTCTCCAGCAGCGGCGCGGTGCGCTGCCGCCAGGGGGCGCGCAGGCGACTTTTGCAGCCGTTTACCGTCACCTTCAACAGCCACGCCCGCTGATGGGCCCCGTCCGGGCAGACCGGCGGCCGCTCCAGCCAGGCCAGGAAGGTGTCCTGCACCGCGTCCTCCGCCTCGTGGGCGTCCCCCAGGATGGCCGCCGCCGCCCGGTAAAGGGTGTGCTCATAGGTGCGCACCAGCCGCTCCATATCAGTTCCATCGGTCATCTCGGTTTCCTCCCTTCCCCCTTATAAACGCGCCACGAGGCCAAATTGCTGCAAAAAAATGCCGCCCGCAGGCGGCATTTTTTTAATCCTCTGAGAGAAGGATACGGTCGTTGTCCAGATCCTTTCCGGCTCCGGCCTTGAAGCGGTGGAGCAGGTCCTCCACCGTGAGGCCCTCCCGCTCCTCTCCCTGGATGTCCAGCACAATCTTTCCGGCGTTCATCATCAGGGTGCGGTTGCCCAGCTCCAGGGCGTTTTTCATGTTGTGGGTGATCATCAGGCAGGTGATGTGCTCCTGGGCCACGATCTCCCGGGTGAGCTTCAGCACTTTCTCCGCCGTGCCCGGGTCCAGGGCAGCGGTGTGCTCGTCCAGCAGCAGCAGCTTGGGCGGCACCATGGTGGCCATCAGCAGGGTGAGGGCCTGGCGCTGGCCACCGGAGAGGAGCCCCACCGGCTGGCGCATCCGGTCCTCCAGCCCCATATCCAGCCGGGAGAGCTGGTCCCGGAAGAAGGCCTTGTCCTTCTTGCTCACCCGACTGAAAAAGGCCTTCTGGTGCTTGGTGGTGCGGAGGTAGGCCAGAGCCAGGTTCTCCTCAATGGTCATGTGGGGGGCGGTGCCCCGCATGGGGTCCTGGAAGAGACGGCCGATGTGGCGGCTGCGCCGGTAGGCGGGCAGGTACGTCAGATCCGTGCCGCCCAGGGTGATGGAACCCTCGTCTACAAAGAAGTCCCCGGCGATGGCGTTGAAGAGGGTGGACTTGCCCGCGCCGTTGGAGCCCACGATGGTGGCGAAATCTCCGTCGGCCAAAGTGAGACTCAGACCGCTGAGGGCGGTCTTTTCATTCACGGTGCCGGGGTTGAAGGTCTTGGAGATGTTCTTCAGTTCCAGCATTTACTTCTCCCCCTTTCGCGCGGCCAGGGCCTTGCGCTTTTTGGCCTGGAAGGCGGCCCAGTTCTTGATGGCGGGGGCCGAGATGGCGATGCCCACGATAATGGCAGAGACCAGCTTCATGTAGTCGGCCGGCACATTGGCCCGCAGGGCGGCGGCGTAGATGAAGCGGTAGATGATGCTGCCCGCCAGCACCCCCAGCACCCGGCGGACCATGGAGCCCTTGCCGATGAGGGTCTCACCGATGACCAGGGCGGCCAGCGCCAGCACCACCATGCCGGTGCCGCTGTTCACGTCGGCGAAAGTATTGTACTGGGCCACCATGGCCCCGGAGAGGCCGGTCATGGCGTTGGCCACACACAGGCCCACGGTGATGGTGAAGGTGGGGTTGATGGAGGAGGCCCGGACCATGTCGGCGTTGTCACCGGTGGCCCGGATGGAGAGGCCCAGCCGGGTCCCCAGGAAGAGGACCAGCAGCACGGACACCACCAGCACCAGCACGGCGGTGACCACCAGCTTGTACCAGCTGCCGCCGATCCCGGCGTCCTTGGCTAGGGTGTAGATGGACTGTGCCTGGAAGAGGGACTTATTGCCCGAGCCCATGACCATCAGGTTGATGGAGTACAGGCCGATGTTGGTGACGATACCGGCCAGGATGGAGGGGACCCCCAGCTTGGTCTGGAGGAAGGCGGTGATGAAGCCGGCGGCGGCGGCGGCCAGCATGCCCGCCGGAATAGCCAGGATGGGATGTCCGGCCAGGCAGCACACCGCAGACACGGCGCCGCCCAGAACGAAGGCCCCATCGGTGGTCATATCGGCGATGTTCAGGATGGAAAAGCTCAAAAAGAGGGCCAGTGCAATGGGGGCGTAGAGAAACCCCGCCTCCAGCGCGGTCTGGACGATGGTGAGCACGGCAAATCGCTCCTTTCATGGGGATAGCCCCCGCCGTTTCCGGCGGGGGCTTTAGGATCACAGAGGTTTACTCCTGGGTGGTCTGGACCTCCACCAGGCTGGAACCCATGCTCTCGAACACGGAGTAGTCCACGCCCAGGGTGGCGGCGGTGTCGGTGTTGACGGTGATGATGTCGCCGGAGACAGTGACGAAGTCGGAGGGCACCTCACCGCTCTGGAGGACCTCCACCGCCAGGTCGGCGGTCTGGGTACCCAGGTCGGTGTAGTTCACGCCGCAGGTGGCGAAGGCGCCGTTACGCACGAAGGAGTCGGCCCCGGCGTAGTGGGGGATGCCCGCCTCAGCCAGAGTGGGAGCGATGGCCAGCTCGGCGGCCTGCACCACGTTGTCGGTGGGGGTGAACACCGCGTCCACCTGATCCAGCATGGAGTTGACAGCGGCCACGATCTCATCAGTGGTATTGCCGGTCTTGTCGAGGTAGGAAATGCCCTTCCCGTCCAGGTACTCCTTGGCGGTCTCAATGGCGGGGGCGCTGTTGACCTCGCTGGTGGAGTAGAGGAGGCCCACTGTCTTGACCTCCGGGTTCTGGGCCAACATCATGTCCAGCAGCAGTTCCACATTCAGCGCGTCGCTGGTACCGGTGACATAGGAGATGCCGGTGAGGCCGGCGGTCTCGGGATAGCTCACGGTGCCGTAGATGACAGGGGTCTCGGTGGCCTGAGCGGTGGCGGCCATCTGCTGGGCGGCGGTGGTGCCGATGGGGATGATGGCGTCATAGCCGTCGGAGATGATCTGGGCGCCGATCTGGGAGAGGGTCGAGGGGTCGTTGTTGCCATTAAAATCGCCGTAGGTGATCTCGATGCCCAGCTCGGCGGCCTTGGCGTCCAGCTCGGCGGTGATTGCGTCCCGGATCTCATTCATAGACGCGTGGTCCAGCTGCCGCACCACAGCGATCTTGTAGCTCTCGCCGCTGCCGGAGCCACTCTCGCCGCTAGTGGGGGTGCCGCTGGGCTGGGAGGCGGTTCCGCCGGAGCAGGCGGTCAGGGACAAGGCCAGAGCGGCCGCGGCGGTCAGGGACAGGACGTTTCTCAGAGACAGCTTGTTCATAGTAGGTTCCTCCATAAAAAATAGTATTGGTTTGGGTGGGCGATGGAGGGGCCGTTGCCAGTGGCCAGAGTTTGGAAGCTCCTTGTACCGGGGGTACAAAAAAACGCTTTCGTCCCCTTCCTGGGACAAAAGCGTCAGCTTCTGCGATACCACCCAAATTGACGTCAAAGACGTCCGCTCGCTTCGCGTACCATCATACGCGCCCGATGGATAACGGGTGGGGTCCCGTCGGCATCTACTTGGTCTCCCGTTCAAGCCGCCCTCTGAAGTCCATTCCTCCACCGCCTCAGGCTCCGCTTCCACCGTCCGGAGCTCGCTTTGCATCAGCCGCATGAAGTACTTCTCTTCATCACTGGTTTCAAATTCTTTGGTTGTTGCTATGGAGTATACGCCGCCCAACGCGATTTGTCAACCCCCTGCATGCAAAAAGAAATCCAGCCTAACACAAAAAGTTTACAGACCGTTTCTTGACCTTCTTCCCCCAATTTCGTATCATATTCCCAGTAACTTTCCCCGTTCGCGGGCAAGAAAGGAGACAACTATGAGCTCGGCGACCTTTGAAGCGCTGCTGGCCGGCGAGGCGCCGGAGGAATTTCTGGCCTCCACCCGTCCTTTTACCGAGATGATGATGCGCTACCGGTGCGCTATGATGGAGGTGCGGACCAAATTCGAGGTACTCAATACGGAGCTCTCCCTGGACTGTGAGAAAAACCCTATCGAATCCATCTCCTGCCGCATCAAAAAACCCATGAGCATTTTGGAAAAGCTCCGCCGGAAGGGCCTGGAGATCTCGCTGGAATCCATTGAAAAGAATATCCACGACGTAGCGGGCATCCGAATCATCTGCTCGTTTCCACGGGACATCTATGTTCTGGCTGAGAAGATCTGTTCCCAGGACGACATCCGCCTACTGGAGGCCAAGGACTACATCCGCAACCCCAAGCCCAACGGCTACCGGAGCCTCCATCTCATTCTGGAGGTGCCGGTCTTTCTCTCCACCGGCAAGCGGTGGATGCCCGTGGAGGTGCAGCTGCGCACCCTGGCCATGGATCTATGGGCCAGCATCGAGCACAAGCTCCGCTATAAGAAGGACTGCGATCAAGACACCGAGGCCATTGCGGAGGAGCTGCGGCAATGCGCCGAGGGCATCCACGCCATGGACAAGCGCCTGGAGGCCATCAGCCAGCGCATCGACCGACAGAACACCCAGTCCTCGCCCGCCAGCGACGGGCTCTTCTTTGCGGAGGGGACCACTTGGGAGCGTATCCAGACCAACCCTTGAAAACAGAAACGCGCCGCGGGATAAATTGTCCCGCGGCGCGTTTCCATTGGGCAAAATGGTGAGAAAAATCAGTTGGAAGCGGTGTCCAGATCCTTGTCGCCGCCCCAGATCATGTTCTTGCGGAGCTCCTCGCCCACGACCTCCATCTGGTGCTTCTTGAGCTGGGCGCGCTTGGAGTTGAAGAAGGTGCGGCCGTTCTTGTTCTCGGCAATCCAGCGGCCGGCAAAGGTGCCGTCCTGGATGTCGTCCAGAACCTTGCGCATATTCTTCTTGGTCTCCTCATAAGGAAGGACACGGGGGCCGGAGACATACTCGCCGAACTCCGCGGTGTCGGAGATGGAGTAGTTCATGGCAGCCACGCCACCCTTGTTGATCAGGTCCACGATCAGCTTCATCTCGTGGATGCACTCGAAGTAGGCGTTCTCGGGCTCGTAACCGGCCTCCACCAGGGTCTCGAAGCCGCACTTCATCAGGTCGACCACGCCGCCGCACAGCACGCACTGCTCGCCGAACAGGTCGGTCTCGGTCTCGTCGTGGAAGGTGGTCTCCATCACACCGGCGCGGGCGCCGCCGATGCCTGCGATGTAGGCCAGAGCGATCTTATAGGCATTGCCGGTGGCGTTCTGCTCCACGGCCACCAGGCAGGGCACGCCCTTGCCGTTGACGTAGGTGGAGCGGACGGTGTGGCCGGGGCCCTTGGGGGCAGCCATGAACACATCCACGCCGGCGGGCGGCACGATCTGCTGATAGCGGATATTGAAGCCGTGGGCGAAGGCCAGAGCCTTGCCCTCGGTCATGTAGGGAGCGATGTCCTTCTTGTAGACCTCGGCCTGGATCTCATCGTTGATGAGGATCATCACGATATCGCCCCACTCGGCGGCCTCGGCCACAGTCTTGACCTGCAGGCCGGCCTTCTCGGCCTCGGCCCAGTGCTTGGAGCCCTTACGCAGGCCCACGCACACGTCGCAGCCGGAATCCTTCAGGTTCAGAGCGTGGGCGTGGCCCTGGGAGCCGTAACCGATGATGGCGATCTTCTTGCCGTCCAGATAGCTCAGCTCGCAATCCTTCTCGTAATACATCTTAGCCATAGTTCTTACACTCCTTTATATATAGAAAAGTGGATAACCTCTTGTTTCGTCCTATGATACCACAGGAAAGCGGAAAAGAATGATACCTGTGATACAATCTCAAAAAAGTTTTTCGAGGTCTTTACAGGACGTTCTTGCCCAGATTGAACTCGGTCTTTCTTCCCAAACGCGCAGGCGCGTTTGGGGACCCTTGAACCTCCTCGGCGGAAATGAATTCCGCCTGCGGCAAGGTTTTGCTGCGCAAAACGCTTGGACACCGCTCCGCGGCGGGCCGCCTTTGGCGGCTGGTAGCCCTTACAGCACGTTCTTGCCCAGGTTGAACTCGGTCTTCTCCTTGGTCTCGTCGCCGATGGTGTAGGCGCCTCTTTCGAGCGCCACCATACCGGTGCGCACCAGCTCCAGGATGCCGAAGGCGTCCAGCAGGCCCTGCATGGCCTCGGCCTTGTCCTCATCGCCGATGAGGGCGAGGGTCAGAGACTTCAGGGACACGTCGATGATGGAGGCTCGGAAGATGTTGGCGATCTGGATGATCTCGTTGCGGATGTCGTGGCTCTCGGCCTTCACCTTGAACATCACCAGCTCCCGGCGAATAGACCGCTCGGGCTGCAGCTCCTGCACGGAGTAGACCGAGAAGAGCTTGCGCAGCTGGTTCATGATCTGCTCGGTGCTCATGTTGTCGGCCAGCACCTCAATGGTGATACGGGACACCGTGGGATCGTCAGTCGTGCCCACCGCCAGGGACTCGATGTTGTACCCCTTGCGGGAGAAGAGCCGGGAGACCTGGGACAGGACGCCGGCGGCGTTTTCCACCAGAACCGAGAGGGTGTGGCGGGTGACGGGGTTCATGCTGTCTTTTGTCGTCATAGTCTTACCCTCCTTTTCTTAATCCAACAGGAAATCGGTGGCCGGAGCTCCGCCCGACACCATGGGATGGACCATGGCATCCTTGTCGATGGCGCAGTCGATGACCCAGCTTTCGCCGCTGTCCACCGCCTTGCGGAAGGCGGCCTCGAACTCGGCCTGATTGGCCGCCCGGGCGCCGTGGAGGCCGTAGGCCTCGGCCAGCTTGACGAAATCAGGGCCCCGGTCCAGGTCGGTCTGGGAGTAACGCTCACCGTAGATGAGGTGCTGCCACTGGCGGACCATGCCCAGGGTGTGGTTATCAAAGATGACGATGATGACGGGGATGTGATAGTACTGCACGGTGGACAGCTCGTGACAATTCATGCGGAAGCAGCCGTCGCCGGTACACAGCACCACCGTCTGGTCGGGATTGCCCATCTTGGCGCCCATGGCGGCGCCCAGGCCGAAGCCCATGGTGCCGAAGCCGCCGGAGGTGATGAGCTGGCCCGGACGGGAGAAGTGATAGTACTGGGCGGACCACATCTGGTGCTGGCCCACGTCGGTGGCGATGATGGCCTGACCGTCGGTGACGTCGGAGATGGTCTCCAGGATCTCGTGGGGGTGGAGAATGTCGTCCTTCTTCAGGGGGATCTCCTTATGGGAGAACACAAACTCCTTCCACTCGGGGTAGTCGTGCTGAGGCAGCTTCTCGTTGAGGAGCTCCAGCACCCGGCGGGCGTCGCCGATGATGTGGTGGTAGGTCTTGACGTTCTTGTCGATCTCGGCCCGGTCGATGTCGATCTGGACGATCTTGGCCTGCTTGGCAAAGGTGGCGGGATGGGTGGCCACCCGGTCAGAGAAGCGGCAGCCGATGGCGATGAGCAGGTCGCACTGGCTGGAGGCGATGTTGGATGCGTGGGAGCCGTGCATGCCGATCATGCCGGTGAAGAGGGGGTGGTTGCCCGGACAGGCGCCGCCGCCCATGATAGTAGAGGCCACCGGGGCGTTAAGTTTTTCAAAAAACTTGCGGAACTCAGGCACCGCATTCTTGGAGCGGATCACGCCGCCGCCCACCAGCACCAGAGGCTTCTTCGCCTCCTCAATGAGGGCCAGGAGCTTTTCAATGTCGCCGTGGTCAGGCTCGGGGGTCTTGAGGTCGTGACTGGAGCGGCGCAGCATGGCGGCCAGGCGGCCGTGGCGGCCGTGCTCCGACACGGGCAGGTACTCATATTCCGCCGAGTCATAGGTGACGTTCTTCAGGATATCGATGAGCACCGGGCCGGGTCGGCCGGAGCGGGCGATGGCGAAGGCCTCCCGGATCACATCGGCCAGATCCTCCGCCCGGCGCACCAGGTAGTTACACTTGGTGATGGGCATGGTGATGCCGGTGATATCCACCTCCTGGAAGGAGTCCTTGCCGATCAGGCTCTCACCCACATTGACGGTGATGAACACCACGGGTGAGGAGTCCATGTAGGCCGTGGCAATGCCGGTAGTCAGGTTGGTGGCGCCAGGGCCGCTGGTGGCGAAGCACACACCCACCTTGCCGGTGGAGCGGGCATAGCCGTCGGCGGCGTGGGAGGCGCCCTGCTCGTGGGCGGTGAGGATGTGGCGGATCTTGTTCTTGTAGCCGTGGAGCTCCAGCTCGTCGTAAATATTCAGAATGGTGCCGCCGGGGTAGCCGAACACGGTGTCCACGCCCTGCTCCAGCAGGCACTCCATCAAAATCTGGGGGCTTTTCATCAACATAGGCCTATATCCTCCTTACTTTCTCTCCACAACGCAAAAGGCCTCGTCCTAAATAGGACGAAGCCTCTACTCCGTGGTACCACCTAAATTCACGGCGCAAGGGCGCCGTGCACTCTCTGCCCGGTTAACGGCGGGCGTTCCGGCCCGGCCTACTGCCAGGGGCCTTCCCCCGGGTTGAGCCAGGCTGCTCCTGGTCGATGTTCCGCGCCGGCCTCCGGTGGAGCTTCCACCAACCGCTCCCTCTCTGTACCTTTTCAGGCCGTGCGTACTGCTCCAGTCATTGCCTTTTTCCATGTATCACGGCTTTCATTTGGGAAACCGTGAAATTATTGATTATGATACTCTCAAAGTTTTTGTTTGTCAACCGCTTTTTTACGGACAATAGCGTGCTAGCACACTAAATCAGAAAACGCCGGGCAATTGCCTCCCAACCCTTTCCATATACCGCGCACGCCTCCCCATTCCTTTCCATCCCGAACATTGCCAAATTTCGAACAATCCAGCTCTCTTTTTGACTATACTGCTCAGTTTATATAAAAAATCAGAATAATATGGAAGAATCGCTGGACATTTATCACACGGTGCGTTATCATATGGGTTGTCAAAATGCGCCTGTGTTGGCGCAGAGAAGAGAGCGACGGGACGGACGCCTCCGGCGTCCGTTCAACACTGGCCCCGACAGGGGCCTGATTTGTGAGGTGGACCTATGAAACTATCCTTTTATGGCGGTGTGCATCCGGACGAGCGGAAGGATGCGACCTGTGGGAAGGCGGTGGAGCCTCTGCGCAACGCCCCGGCCCAGGTCGTCATGTCCATGTCCATGCACCTGGGCGCGCCCTGCGCGCCCGTCGTACAGGTGGGTGACCAGGTGACCGTCGGTCAGAAGATCGCCACGCCCACTGGTCTGGGCGCCCCCATCCACGCCAGCGTTTCCGGCAAGGTGGTGGCCATCGAGCCCCGGCCCTACTGCGGCGGCGGCATGATGAACGCGGTCGTCATTGAAAATGACTTCCAGAACACCTTTGGTTCCGACCTGACCCCCCATCCCGACTATGAGAAGCTGACCCCTGACCAGATCGTGGAGATCGTCCGGGAGGGCGGCCTCACCGGTATGGGCGGCGCCGGTTTCCCCACCCACGTGAAGATCAGCTCGGGCCTCGGCAAGGTGGACACGGTGATCGTCAACGCCGCCGAGTGTGAGCCCTACATCACCGCCGACCACCGGCTCATGCTGGAGCAGGGTGAGCGGATCATTGAGGGCTTGAAGATCCTTATGCACACCTTCGGTCTCCAGAAGGGCTACATCGCCATCGAGGACAACAAGCCCGACGCCATTGAGCACATGAAGGGCCTGGCCAAGGACGGCATCGAAGTCGTGGCCTGCCGCACCCGGTACCCCCAGGGCGCTGAGAAGCAGCTCATCCAGCGCATCACCGGCCGCGAGGTGCCCCCCGGCGGTCTGCCCGCCCATGTGGGCTGCGCCGTCTTCAACGCTGGCACCACCGCCGCGGTGTATGACGCCGTGGTGAAGGGCATCCCCCTCACCCAGCGCATCGTCACCCTCACCGGCGGCGCGCTGAAGGAGCCCCGCAACGTGCTGGTGCCCTTCGGCACCCCCATGTCCCACCTGGTGGAGGAGGCCGGCGGCTTCAAGGAGCAGCCCGACCGCATCCTGGTGGGCGGCCCCATGATGGGCATCGCCCTCTACGACCTGAACGCCTGCACCATCAAGGGCAACAACGCCCTGCTGTGCATGACCAAGGCTGAGGCCGCCGAGCATGTGGAGAATCCCACCTGCATCCGCTGCGGCAAGTGTGTCAACGTCTGCCCCATGCACCTGACCCCCGTGTACATGCACCTGTACGCCGAAAAGCGCCGCTGGGACGAGGCCGAGGCCCTGCACGTGGGCGACTGCATCGAGTGCGGCTCGTGCAACTACATCTGTCCTGCCCGGGTGCCCCTGGTCCAGTCCTTCCGGATGGCCAAATTTGAGATCCGGACCCTTGCCATGAAGCGCAAGGCCGAGGCAGAGAAGGAGGCCAAAAAGGCATGATCGACACCAAAAATCTGAAGCTCACTGTGGCTTCCTCTCCCCACGTCTGCTCTCCCGTCAACACCCGGCGGCTGATGATGGACGTGCTGATCGCCCTGATTCCCGCCCTGTGCATGGCGGTGTATGTCTTTGGCCCCCGGGCCCTCACCCTCACCGCCGTGTCGGTGGCCGGGTGTGAGTTCTTCGAGTGGGCCTACCGCAAGCTCCTGAAAAAGCCCTGCTCCAACGGCGACCTGTCCGCCGCCGTCACCGGCGTGCTGCTGGCTTTCGTCTGCCCGGTGACCCTGCCCTACTGGGTCATCCTCATCGGCGACTTCTTCGCTATCGTGGTGGTCAAGCAGCTCTTCGGCGGCCTGGGCCAGAACTTCATGAACCCCGCCCTGGCCGGCCGCGCCTTCCTGATGATGTGCTACCCCGTGGCCATGACCACCTGGGTCCTCCCCGGTGTGGAGAACTGGGCGGGCCTCATCTCCGCCGCCGACGCCACCACCGGCGCCACTCCCATGGCCTCCCTCCACGCCCATCTGGACGTGGCCTCCGGCCTGAAGGTCCACACCCTGCCCGCCGACGGCCTGGGCAACCTCTTTGTGGGCTATGTGGGCGGCTGCGTGGGCGAAATCTCCGCGCTGCTGCTGCTGCTGGGCGGCATCTACCTCATCTGGCGGGGCGTCATCCGCTTCCGCATCCCGGTGGCCTATCTGGCTACCGTGGCGGTGCTCTGCTTCCTGTTCCCCCAGGGCGGCATCGGCCGGGTGGACTGGATGCTCTACAACCTCTTCGGCGGCGGCCTGATGCTGGGTGCCTTCTTCATGGCCACCGACTATGTGACCAGCCCCGTCACCAAGATGGGCGAAATCTACTTCGGCATCGGCTGCGGCCTGCTGACCATCTTCATCCGCTACTTCGGCGGCTATGCTGAGGGCGTCAGCTACGCCATCCTCATCATGAACATCTGCGTGTGGCTGCTGGATAAGGCAGGCAAGCCCGCCCGCTTTGGCGTCACCAAAGAGATGAAGGCCAAGGCCAAAGCCGCGAAAAAGGAGGGTTAAGCGCCATGAGTGAAACCAAGAAGAAAGAAGCCGGCATGGCGCAGCTGGTGCTGGTGCTCTTCGCCATCAGCGCCATCACCGCTCTGCTTCTGGGCCTGGTGAACAGTGTGACCGCTGACGCCATCGCCGCCAACGAAAAGGCCAAGATCGAGAAGGCCATGAACGAGGTCCTTCCCGCCAGCTCCTATACCGATGTCACCGCGTCCTACACCGGCGGCGACACCACCGTGGACACCATTTATGAGGCCGAGGGCGAGGGTTATGTGGTCCAGGTCTCCCCCTCCGGCAGCTTCAGCGGCACCCTGTCCGTCATGGTAGGCGTCACCAGCGACGGGGCCTGCTCCGGCATCTCCATTGTCAAGACCAGCGAGACCTCCGGTCTGGGCGCCAACGCCAGCAAGGACTACTTCCGTGAGCAGTTCCAGGGCCTGACCGGCACCGCCTCCGTCACCAAGGACGGCGGTACCATCAACGCCCTGACCGGTGCTACCATCACCTCCCGCGCGGTGTGCAGCGCCGTCAACAGCGCTGTGGCCGCCGCGGCCAGCATGGGTTAAGGAGGGTCATCATGGATATCAAAAAGCAATTCAAAGAGGGCCTCATTACCCAGAACCCCGTCACTGTCCAGCTGCTGGGCATGTGCTCCGTCATGGCCATCACCACCACCCTCTTCAACGGCATCGGCATGGGCCTGTCGGTTCTGGTGATCCTGACCTGCGCCAACGTGGTCATCTCCTTGCTGCGGAAGATTATCCCCAGCAAAGTGCGTATCGCCTGCTACATCGTGGTCATCGCCGGCTTCGTCACCATCGTGGATCTGCTGCTCCAGGCATACCTCCCCGAGTTGAGTGAGAGTCTGGGCCTGTTCATCCCCCTGATCGTGGTCAACTGTATCATCCTGGGCCGGGCCGAGTCCTTCGCCTCCAAGAACAGCGTGGCCGCCTCCGCCCTGGACGGCGTGTTCCAGGGCCTGGGCTACACTGTCATCCTGGTCATCATGTGCGTGGTCCGCGAGTTTCTGGGCAACGGCACCTTCGGCGGCGGTATTCTCAACGGCGGCGAGGGCATCCGCATCATCCCTGAGGGCATCCCCGCCCTGGGCATGGTGCTGCCGGTGGGCGGCTTCCTGACCCTGGCCTGCGTCATCGCCGCCATGCAGTACTTCCTCAACAAGCCCAAGAAGAACGCTGACACGAAAGAGGAGGTGTCCAAGTAATGGATTTTGCTGAACTGTTCAGCATCGCGCTGGGCGCGGTCCTGGTCAACAACTTTATTTTCTCCCAGTTCCTGGGCATCTGCCCCTTCATGGGCGTGTCCAAGAAGATCGACACCGCTCTGGGCATGGGCATGGCCGTTATCTTCGTCATGGGCGTGGCCAGCGCCGTGTGCTGGCCCATCAACCAGCTGCTGCTCAGCCTGGACCTGAAGTTCATGCAGACGGTGACCTTCATCCTGGTCATCGCCTCCCTGGTGCAGTTCGTGGAGATGTTCCTCCAGAAGGCCATGCCCTCCCTCTATCAGGCTCTGGGCGTGTACCTCCCGCTGATCACCACCAACTGCGCCGTGCTGGGCGTGGTGCTCCAGAACACCCAGAACAACTACAACTTCATCGAGAGCGTGGTCTACGGCGTCACCGGCGGCGTGGGCTTCCTGCTGGCTATCGTGCTCTTCGCCAGTGTCCGGGAGCGCCTGGAGTTCTCCGAGTGCCCCAAGTCCTTTGAGGGCTTCCCCATCGCGCTGGTCACCGCCGGCCTGCTGGCCCTGGCCTTCCTGGGCTTCTCCGGCCTGAGTGTCTTTTAAGGGGGATTTTACATGGATATGACTGTGATTTATGCCCTGCTGGTGCTGGGCATCCTGGGCGGTGTCTTCGGCCTGATCCTGGCCTTCGCCTCCAAGGCCTTCGCCGTGGAGAAGGACCCCCGGGAAGAGGCCATCGCCGAGGTACTCCCCGGCGCCAACTGCGGCGGCTGCGGTTACCCCGGCTGTGCCGGCTATGCCGCCGCCGTGGCTGCCGGTAAGGCCGCCACCAACTGCTGCGCCGCCGGCGGCGACGCCGTCACCGCCAAGATCTCCGAGATCATGGGCGTGAAGGCCGAGGCCGCTGTGAAGATGGTCGCCCAGGTGCAGTGCACCGGCGGCTGCCGCGGCCACGAGAAGTACGAGTACGCCGGCATTGCCGACTGCTCCGCCGCCGCCCGTCTGCCCGGCGGCGGCCCCGCCGGCTGCTCTTTCGGCTGTCTGGGCTTCGGCACCTGCGAGAAGGTGTGCCCCTTCGACGCCATCCATGTGGTGGACGGCGTGGCCAAGGT
>DYBS01000229.1 GCA_019418525.1 Clostridiales bacterium | reverse complement strand
AGGCATACCGGCCGGAGGCCACCAGCCGTCGGCCTTCACCGGAGGAGGTCCAGGCCATCGCCGACGAGGTGCTCCGCCGCTCCTACGCCCTGGGGAAGGAGGCGCGATGAAGGTCCTTTTGGCCAAGAGCGCCGGATTCTGCTACGGCGTGAAGCGGGCGGTGGAGTTGGCGGCAAAGACCGGGGAGGAGACCGGCGGATGCTGGATGCTGGGAGACCTGATCCACAACCCCCACGTGGTGGCGGATCTGGCCCGCCGGGGTGTCCGGAAGACCGAGGACCCGGCTGGCCTGGCGGCGGGGGACACGGTGGTGATCCGATCCCATGGAGAATTGAAATCCGTGCTGGACGATCTGGAGGCCCGGGGCGTCCGGTGCGTCAATGCCACCTGTCCCAATGTGATCCGCATCCAGCGCCTAGTGGCCCAGGCGGAGGCGGAGGGCCGTCGTCCGGTGATCATCGGCGAACCCCTGCACCCGGAGGTGATGGGGGTGGCCAGCTGGTGCCGCCAGCCCCTGGTGTTCGACGGGCCGGAGGCCGTGGAGGCCTGGCTGGACGGGGATGAGAAAAGTCGGGAAATCCCTGTTACCGTAGTAGCGCAGACCACCTGCATCCGAAAACTTTTTGAAACTTCTTGGAAAATCATAAAAAAACAGTGTACAAACGTAAAAATCTTTGATACAATATGTAATGCTACGCATGAACGTCAGTCTGAGGCGGCAGAAATCGCCGGCAAAGCAGACGTGATGGTCGTGGTGGGAGACCGTAAAAGCGCCAACACCAAACATCTGACGGAAATTTGCCTGAGGAGATGCCCCCGCGTGGTCCAGATTGAACGCGCGGACGAGCTCTCGCCGGATTTTTTCAATGGTTGTACTGTTGCGGGCCTTACGGCTGGTGCCTCCACGCCTGCGGGCATCATTAAGGAGGTATATGCAACGATGAGCGAAGAAATCAAGGCGGCCGAGGGCAAAGAGGAGTCCTTCGAGGAATTACTGAATCAGTCTTTTAAAACTTTAAATAACGGTGACCGGGTCACCGGCATCGTTACCGCCATCACCCCCACCGAAGTGCAGGTGGACGTGGGCGCCAAGCAGGCGGCCTACATCAAGCTCAGCGAGCTGAGCGACGACCCCAATGTCAAGGCGGAGGACATCATCCACGTGGGCGACCAGATCGAGACCTATGTGGTCCGCGTCAACGACGTGGAGGGCTACGCAGAGCTGTCCAAGAAGCGTCTGGACGCTGCCAAGGTCTGGGAGAACATCGAGCAGGCCGTGGAGGAGAAGACCGTTCTGGAGGGCACTGTCACCGAGGAGAACAAGGGCGGCATCGTGGTGTCCGTCAAGGGTGTGCGGGTATTCGTCCCCGCCTCTCAGAGCGGTCAGCCCCGCGGCGCCGATCTGTCTGCCATGGTGAAGCAGAAGGTCCAGCTGCGAATCACCGAGGTCAACCGCGCCCGCCGGCGCGTGGTGGGCTCCATCCGCTCCGTCACTGAGGAGGCCCGGAAGGCCGCCCAGGCGGAGGTGTGGGCCAACATCGAAGTGGGCAAGCACTACACCGGCACCGTCAAGTCCATGACCAGCTACGGCGTGTTCGTGGACATCGGCGGCGTGGACGGCAGGGTACATATCTCCGAGCTCAGCTGGAGCCGGATCAAGACCCCCGCCGAGGTCTGCAAGGTGGGCGATACCATGGACGTGTACGTCATCTCCTTCGATCCCGAGAAGAAGAAGATCTCCCTGGGCGTGAAGGATCACAGCATCGATCCCTGGCAGGTGTTCATGGACAAGTACCAGGTGGGCGACGTGGCCTCTGTCCGCATCGTCAAGCTGATGACCTTCGGCGCCTTTGCCGAGGTCGTGCCCGGCGTGGACGGCCTGATCCATATTTCCCAGATTGCTGACCGGCGCATCGACAAGCCTGAGGATGTCCTCTCCGAGGGCCAGATTGTGGACGCCAAGATCACGGCCATCGACGAGGAGAAGCAGAAGATCTCCCTGTCCATCCGCGCCCTGCTGACTCCCGCGGCTGAGGAGGAAGAAGCTCCTGTGGAGGAGTAATCCGCACGGATTTCCAGACCTAAAAAAGACAGGCTCCGGTGAGGGGCCTGCCTTTTTTTGAAAATTTTGTGATTTTTTTCACGGTATGGATTGCTTTTCAAGGGCTGGTATGTTATACTCTTGACAATCAATGTAAGACAACACCGATGACATCATACAACAAACGGGAATTACAGGAGGAAGATCAACATGAGCTACCAGGAAGTGTACAAACAGAAGCTGACAACGGCCGACGAGGCGGTCAAGGCCGTCAAGTCCGGCGACTGGGTGGATTACGGCTGGAGCGTCTGCTCGGCGGATGCCTTGGATAAGGCGCTGGCCCGGCGGATGGGCGAGCTGACCGACGTGAAGATCCGGGGCGGTATCCTGACCCACAAGCCCGCCATTTTCGATGTGCCCAATGCGGCGGAGCATTTCTGCTGGAACTCCTGGCACATGGGCGGCATCGAGCGCAAGGCCGTGAGCGAGGGCTTCTCCTATTACATCCCCCTGCGGTATTCTGAGCTGCCGGGGTATTACCGCAACTGCATCAAGAGCCTGGACGTGGCCATGTTCCAGGTGGCCCCCATGGACGAGCACGGCTGGTTCAATTTCGGTCCCGGCGGCTCCCACCTGAAGGCTGTGTGCGAGTGCGCCAAGACCGTCATCGTGGAGGTCAACAAGAACATGCCCGTGTGCTTGGGCGGGTTTGAGAACTGCATCCACATCGACGACGTGGACATGATCGTGGAGGGAGAGAACCCTGCTTTGGATGAACTGGGCGGCGGCGGAGCCGCCAGTGAGGTGGACATGGCGGTGGCCAAACTGGTGGTGCCGGAGATCTGTGACGGTGCCTGCCTGCAGTTGGGCATCGGCTCTATGCCCAACGCCATCGGCAAGATGATCGCCGAGAGCGACTTGAAGGATTTGGGCGTGCACACCGAGATGTACGTGGACGCCTTCGTGGACATGTCCATAGCCGGTCGCATCACGGGCCTGCGCAAGCCCTTTGACCGGGGCCGGCAGACCTATGCCTTCGCGGCGGGCACACAGAAGCTGTATGACTTCATCGACAACAACCCTGAGTGCATGGCTGCTCCCGTCAGCTATGTGAACGACATTGCCCGGGTGTCTCAGATCGACAACTTCATCTCCATCAACGGCGCCGTGGATATCGACCTGTACGGCCAGGTGTCCTCTGAGTCCTCTGGAATTCACCATATCTCCGGTGCCGGCGGCCAGCAGGACTTCGTCATGGGCGCGTACCTGTCCAAGGGTGGCAAGAGCTTCATCTGCTGCTCCTCCTCCTACATGGACAAAAAAAGCGGCCAGCTGAAGTCCCGTATCCGGCCCACGCTGCTGGAGGGGTCCGTGGTCACCGCCACCCGCACCAACCTCCACTATGTAGTGACGGAGTACGGCAAGTTCAACGCCAAGGGCAAGTCCACTTGGGAGCGGGCCGAGGGCCTGATTGCCATCGCCCATCCTCAGTTCCGCGAGGAGCTGATCGCCGAGGCGGAGAAGATGCACATCTGGCGCCGTTCCAACAAGAGATAACAAAATCCTCCGGAGCCGGGCGGCATATCTGCCGTCCGGC
>DYBS01000228.1 GCA_019418525.1 Clostridiales bacterium | reverse complement strand
CAGGCACTCAGGCAGCAGGCGCACGCTGTGGATGCGGCAGTCCTGCTCCTTCTTGAACTGAAAGATCTTGGACTCCCCCACCACGGAGGTGCCGTTTTCAAAGGTGGCCTCCAGCTGTACGTCTTCGTTGGTCACCGGCAGCACCCGGCCGGTGATGGCCAGTACCTCGCTCATGCGGGCCACCGCCTCATCAAAGGAGGGGTAAATGCCGTTGAGGGCCGCCAGGATGAGGTTGCCGAAGGACTGGCCGGTCAGGCGGCCGGAGCCCTCCGGGAAGCGGTAGCTCAAGAGCTGTTCCATCACCGGCTCGGCATTAGCCAAGGCCTCCATGCAGTGGCGGATATCCCCCGGAGGAGGCATACCCAGGTCCTCCCGCAGGACGCCCGAGCCGCCGCCGTCGTCGGCCACGGTGACGATGGCGGTCAGGTTCCGGGTGTGCAGCTTCAGCCCTCGCAGCATGGTGGAGAGGCCCGTGCCGCCGCCGATGGCCACCACCTTGGGGCCACCGCAGTTTTTCGGTCTGGTGGACTGTCTCATACTGTCCTCCTCTCAGGCCCGGGTCATGTCCCGGTGGTTCTCGCTGGCCGGATAGCCCTTCTGCCGGATAAAATCCGCTACGGCCCGGGTGATGGCTACACTCCGGTGCTGGCCGCCGGTGCAGCCGATGGCAATCACAAGCACCGTCTTGCCCTCCGCCAGATAGAGGGGCAGCAGAAAACTGAGCATGGACTCCAGATGGCTCATGAAGTCCAGGGTCTGCTGGTAGCGGAAGAGGAAGGAGCGCACCGGCTCGTCCAGGCCGGTCTGGTGTCGCAGCTCGGCCAGATAAAAGGGGTTGGGCAGAAAGCGCACGTCAAAGACCAGGTCCGCCTCGATGGGGATGCCGTACTTGAAGCCGAAGGAGATGACGTTCACCGTCATAGCCTGCTCTTCCTTGCCGTCTCCAAAGATGCGCAGCAGCTCCCCCCGCAGCTTGGCGGTGGAGAGTGCGGTAGTGTCGATGATGTACTCCGCCCGTTGCCGCACGGGGGCCAGGGTGGACTTCTCTTGCTGCACCGCCTCGGCCAGGGAACGGCCGTGGCGGGCCAGGGGGTGCATACGCCGTGTCTCCTTGTAGCGCTTGATAATGGTCTCAGTAGAGGCCTCCACAAAGAGGATCTTATAGTCGCAGCCCATCTGCTCCAGCTGGCTCAGGGCATTGAAGAGGTCGTCAAAGGTCTGGCCACCCCGGATGTCGTTGACCAGGGCCACCTGATCATACTTCCCCTGTCCCGCCAGACATAGCTCGGCAAAGCGGGGCATCAGGGCCGCGGGCATGTTATCCACCACATAAAAGCCCATATCCTCCAGGAAAGAGGCCACCTTGCTCTTGCCCGCGCCGGACAGGCCGGAAATGATGATAAAATCCACCGTGAATCACTCCTTTCTTCCCCGGATCACAGGCCCAGGGTGCGCACTTCCAATTCCAGCGTGACGCCGGTCTTTTGGAACACCGTCTCCTTGATGCGCTCCGTCAGCGCCAGCACGTCGGCGCAGGTGGCGCTCCCCCGGTTGATGACGAAGCCCGCGTGCTTCTCCGACACCTGGGCGTCCCCCACCCGGGTCCCCTTCAGGCCGCACTCCTCGATGAGGGCCGCAGCGAAATGGCCCTGGGGACGCTTGAAAGTACTGCCCGCGCTGGGCCACTCCAGGGGCTGCTTCTCCTTGCGGCGGCGGGCCAGGTCCTCGATCTTCGCCCGGCTCTCCTCTGCATCCCCCTGGGGCAGGTCGAATTCCGCCTCCAGGATGAGCCGCTCGGGGTGGTCGGTGAAGTCGCTGTGCCGGTAGGTGAGGTGGCACTCCGCCGCGGGCAGGGTCACCACGTTCCCCTCCCCGTCCAGGAAGGTCACCGCCGTGAGGACCTGCACCATCTCCCCGCCGTAGGCTCCGGCGTTCATGGTCACCGCGCCGCCCAGGCTCCCGGGGATGCCGTGGGCGAACTCCAGCCCGGCGAGCCCCCGGTCCACCGCCGCCACAACCAGCCGGGACAGGGGGATGCCGCTCTCCGCCCGCAGGCGGTGGTTGACCTCCCGCACCTGGTCCAGGCCGCCGGTCTTGACGATAAAGCCCTCATAGCCCCGGTCGGCCACCAACAAATTGGAGCCGTTGCCCAGGTAGAAAGGCCGGATGCCCAGCTCCATAGCGGTCTGCACCGCCTGTACTGCCTCTTTCCGGCTCCGAGGCAGGGCCATCAGCCGAGCGGGCCCGCCGATGCGGAAGGAGGTGTGGCGGCTCATAGGCTCGTGCTCCCGCAGCTCCAGCTCAGGGCAGCGCTGGCGCAGCGCCTCGGCCAGGGTGGTATAGTTATCCATAAATGGTTCCTCCGAAATCACAGTTAGCAGTTGGACGGCGGCGCTTCCGCCGTATCAAATGTAGTATAACAGATTTCCCCCTGAAATAGAATAGAGAACCCTGGGCCGTGCCCCAGAGCGGTCTTCCTCCTCCTCCGCCCTTTCGTGGCATTCTTCCGTGCCGGAGGCCTTCCCCCGGGCGTATGTTGTGCAAATTATGTCTGTCATTTCCCCGGGAATGGGCGTATAATAGCTACCGCAAAAAACCAACAGCGAAAGGGCGAAGCAATGTGAAGGCTCACAATGATCACGAGAAAAACTTTTTGGCATGCGAACGGAACTGGGTCTACTTTACCCTCATCGCAGTGGCAGGCTTCTGGGGCGCGTACACCTACCTGCTCCGGGGCAACGTTTTCTGCAATGCGCAGACCGGCAACGTCGTGCTCCTGGGCCTGGCCCTCGGCTCCGCCCAGTGGAGCAAGGCCCTCTATTATTTGGTCCCCATCTCGGCCTATATCATGGGCGCCTTTATCTCCGAACTGGCCCCCAACCCCATCAAGCACCGCCTTTTCATCCGGTGGGATACTGTTTTGATGCTCATTGAGATGATCACCGTCCTGATCCTGGGCTTTATCCCGGAGTCCGCGCCAGTCCAGATCTCCCAGATCATCATCAATTTCGTGGCCTCCATGCAGTACAACACCTTCCGCCAGGCCGAGGGCATCCCGGTGGCCACCACCTTCGCCACTAACCACATCCGGCAGATCGGCGTGGGCCTGGCCAAGGAGTTCCGGCACCGGCACACCCAGGACAAGTCCCACCGGGAGAAGCTGCTCCGGCACACCGGCATGCTCTTCTTCTTCGCCGCCGGCGCCACGGTGGGCACCTTCTTCTGTCATCTCCTGCTGGGGAAGGCCATCTGGATCACCATGATCCCCCAGGGCGTCATCTTTGCCACCCTCCTCCACGCCGACCTGACTACCGAAAAGAATCTGGTGGAAGAGAAAAAGCCCTCCGGCCATTGAGCTCAAAAAGCGGCAGCGCCTTGTGAGACGCCGCCGCTTTTTTCCTGCGCGGGACAGTCAATCCTAGTTCTCCGCGCCCGGGAGGCCGAATGCCTGAAACTCGGCCCGGCTCCCCCGGAACACATCCAGGTCGATCTTGTCCTGATGTCCGTCATACCCCTCCAGACGGGCGGTATGGCTGTACTGCCAGAAATCCCAGTCGTGGAGCAGGGGGGCCACCGAGGGACTGCTGATCCACAGGGGGTAGTCAGTATAGTCCCCGTTGTCCAGGTAGAGCTGGTAGGAGCGGTAGGTACAATACAGGATAGGTTTCACCCCGTAGTGCTCCTCCAGGG
>DYBS01000227.1 GCA_019418525.1 Clostridiales bacterium | reverse complement strand
CTGGGGAGTGGCCACGGCGTCGATGTCCGCCCGGGTGACCCGGTGGCCCTTGGCATAGGCTCCGATCTTCCCGATCTCCGAGATGAGGCCGTTCATCAGATCGCCGCAGAGGAACATCAGGTATTTGGCGTCCTCGGTGCCGATGTCGTGGTCCAAGGCCCGGAAGCGGCGGGAGATCCAGTCCACCAGGTCGTTCTGACCCTGGCGGTTGAAGGCCACCACCTTGCCCTTCTCCTTGATGACCCCGGCCAGCTTGGTGCGGGCGTCGGATTTGTAGACGATGAGGTCGTAGACGAACACCAGGCACACATAGTCCGGGAGATCGGAGAGCACCTTCACCAGCGTCTCCTTGTCTCCTTTATATAAGTCGTAGTCGTTGATCACGATGAGGGTCCGCTCGCTCATCATGGGCAGGCAGTCCACCATCTCCTGGAGCTTCTTCACGTCGAAGTCCTTCCCCGCCAGGGTGTGGAGGTTGAACTCCTCCATGCCCGCGGGGAGCAATTTTTTCCGCATCTCCCCCAGGTAGAAGTCCCGCAGGTAGGACTCCTCCCCGTGGAAAATGTAAAGCTGACCCAGCGTCCCCGCTTTCAGGTCCTGTTTCAGCGCCTTGTAGGCGGCGCCGTCGTTCTTTGGTTTGGCCGGCACGGCGGTCTCTCCTCTCTGTTTATGGGATCCGGAAGGTAATATGTCCCATCTCCCGGGTGGTATAGATGGCGCACCCCGACTCCTTCAGACGCGCCAGCGTCTCCCAGGCCGGGTGGCCGTAGGTATTGTAGCCCACCGAAATGGCGGCGTATGTGGGCTGGATGGCGTCCAGCAACGCCTGGGAGGTGGCACGGGCCGAGCCGTGGTGACCCGCCACCAGCAGCTCCACCTCCGGCAGGTCTCCATACTTGATGAGGCGGCCCTCGGTAATCTGGTCCATGTCGCCGGTGAGGAGCACATCGAAACTCCCCCGGGTACACAGCACCGACAGCCCCTCCTCGTTGGTATCCCCCGCGCCCAGCGGGGCGTAAACGGTGAGATTTGCCCCGTCCAGGGTGATGTTGGCATTTTCCTTTAATAAAAGGAGCTGGGTGCCCGCCGAGCTGGCCAGGTCCAGCACCTCCTGGTCCGCCTCCTCCACATCGGGTGCAATCAGGAGCCCCACCTCCAGCCGCCGCAGGAGCTCTTTCACGCCATTGGCATGGTCGGTGTGGAAGTGGGTCAAAATCAGCACGTCCACCCGGCTCCGTCCCCGGGTCTGAAGGTAGTTAGCCGCCACGTCCCCCGGGTCGGTCCAGCTGCTGCCGCCGCAGTCCACTAGAACGGTACTCCGGGGGGTGGTGAGGGCTACGCTCTGGCCCTGTCCCACATCCAGCACAGTGACGGTGAGGCCGCTCTGGCTCATGGGCACGGCAGTACACAGCAGGGCGGCGCACAGCGTACACACCCCAGCGCAGGCGGGAAGGATCAGACGGCTCCGCTCCCGCCGCCACAGCACGCCCAGTGCCAGCAGGAGGTACACCCCCGCCAGCCACACCGGCAGAAAGATCCCGTCCAAAGCCACCGCCGCCAGGGGCAGTCTGGCCAGCATTTGGGCGCATCCGAGGACAAAGCGACCGGGCAGGGCCACCACTGCGCCCAGCACCCCGGCCACCGCCGGGGACCACAGGGCCACGCAGCCGGTGAGCATGGCTCCGGAAAAAGTAATCGCCACCGCCCACAGACAGGCCAGATTGGCCACGGGCGCGATAAGGGAAAAGGTTCCGAAGGACAGGGCGGTAATGGGAGTGGTCAGCACCAGCGCTCCCGCCGTGGTGGCCAGAGAGGCCGCCGCCCACCGCCACGCCCGGCACAGAGCGCCCTTCACGCCCTTGGCTCGGGGGAGCCACCCGGTCCAGCGCCGGTAGAGGGGCGCGGAGATGAGGCAGATGCCCGCCACCGAGGTAAAGGAGAGCTGCAAGCCCAGCCCGGCGGCGGAATAGGGGTTCCAGAGCAGCAGCAGAAACAGGGCCAGCGCCAGAGAGGTGGGCTTGTCCTCCTCCCGCCCCAGCACCGGGGCCATGAGCACCATGCCCTGCATGAAGGCGGCCCGCACCACCGAGGGCGCGCCTCCGGTCATGGCGGCAAAGAGGGCCATCATGCACAGGGCGATGAGGGCGGTACGCCGCCGGTGTTTGCCAAAGATGCGCAGGGCCACTCCGCACAGAAAGGCCACGTGGAGTCCGGAAACCGCCACCACATGGGCGATGCCCACCCGCTGGAGGTCGGCATAGATGCCGTCCTCCAGGCCGCTCTCGTCTCCGGTGGTAAGAGCTACCGCCAGGGGCGCGGTGTCGGCGGGAAAGGCGGCATACAGCGCATCGGTGAGGGCTTTCCGCCACCAGGCTGGGCGGAGGGCCAGGGGAATGGTCTCCGGCCGGGTCACCTCTGCGCCCGAGTCGGCGGAGACGGTGACCCAGAGGCCCTTGGCGTAGTAGGTGAGACTCTCCTCCCCCTGGATGCGGTTGGCTAGGCGGAAGGAGCCACTGCCCCTCACCTCATCCCCCGGCCGCAGGTCGGAAGCATCCTCCCCATCCAGATAGAGCGTGGCGTCCAACGTGGTCCCCTCCGCCGTCAGGCGCACCGGAGCCGAGACACTGCCGTAGGCGGTGGACTTTGGCCAGTCGGTGACTACGGCGGTAAAGGGCCCCTCGCTCCCGTCCAGTGTTTGAGCGGGAAGCACCAGCCGCTGCCGGGCCCCGGCGGTCCACAGCAGACCGAAGCACAGCCCGAAGGCCATCAATCGTACCTTCCGGCCCCGGTCGCCCCGCAGGAAGAGAGTGCAGATGCCCCCAGCGCCCCACACCATGCCCAGAGGCAGCAGCCACGTTTCCGGCAGGAACAGCACCGCCGCAAAGATTCCGGCGCAGGCGGGGGCAGTGAACCAGAAGAGCTTACGCATCCGGGGTTTCGGCGGGCTCGTCCTCCTTCAGGTCGTCCAGGGTGAGGGTCATCAGGGCCTCCCGGTCCGGGTCGGGCAGCTGGGCCACCCGGTCGGCCTGCCGGGCCACCGCCTTCTCAAAGAGGTTGCGCACCTCCCGGGCATTGCCGAAGTTCTCGTCCCGCTCGGTGTAGCGCTGTTCCAGGTCGGTCTTGGCGTACTCCGCTGCCTTCTCGTCCAAGGTATATCCGTGCTTTTTGCACATGGAGCGGAAAATCTCCATCAGTTGTCCCCCGTCGTAGTCGTCAAAGTAGAAATACTTGTTGAAGCGGCTCTCCAGGCCGGGGTTGGCGTGGATAAACTTCCCCATCAGGTCGGTATACCCCGCCACGATGACGATAAAGTCGTCCCGGTGGTCCTCCATATTCTTCAGCAGAACCTCGATGGCCTCCTTGCCGAAGTCGTTGGCGTTCTCCTGATTGGTGAGGGCGTAGGCCTCGTCAATGAAGAGGACGCCGCCCAGGGCCTTCTGCACCACCTCGTTGGTCTTGATGGCGGTCTGGCCCACAAAGCCCGCCACCAGGCCGGACCGGTCCACCTCCACCAGCTGTCCCTTGGAGAGGACCCCGATGGCCTTGTAGATCTTGGCCAGCAGCCGGGCCACGGTGGTCTTGCCGGTGCCGGGGTTACCCAGAAACACCAGATGGAGGGACATGGGGGGCACGGGCAGGTCGTGCTCCTGGCGCATTTCCCGCACTTTTACCAGGTTGATGAGACTTTTGACATCCTTTTTGACCCGCTCCAGGCC
>DYBS01000226.1 GCA_019418525.1 Clostridiales bacterium | reverse complement strand
AGACCAGCTACTCCAAGGACAAGAACCTGTGGCACCTGTCCCACGAGGGCCTGGATCTGGAGGATCCCGCCGCCGAGCCCCAGTACGACAAGCCCGGTTTCCTGGAGATGGGCGTGTCCCCCGCCATGGCCCCCGACGAGGCCACCTATGTGACCATCGACTTTGAGAAGGGCTGGCCCGTGGCCGTGGACGGCAAGAAGATGAAGGCCTCCGACATCATCCGCAAGCTCAACGACCTGGGCGGCAAGAACGGCATCGGCCTTCTCGACATCGTGGAGAACCGGATGACCGGCATGAAGGACCGGGGTGTCTATGAGACTCCGGGCGGCACCATCCTGTACCGGGCTCACGAGGTGCTGGAGATGATCACCATCGACAAGGACACCGCCCACATGAAGAGCAAGCTGGCGGTGGACTTCGCCGACCTGGTATACAATGGCAAGTGGTTCACCCCCCTGCGGGAGGCCCTCACTGCCTTCGCCACCGAGACCCAGAAGCACGTCACCGGCACCGTGAAGCTGAAGCTCTACAAGGGCAACATCATCACCTCCGGCGTCACCTCTCCCGACACCCTCTACTCTGAGGACATCGTCACCTTCCAGGAGAGCGACTACAACCAGAACGACGCCACCGGCTTCATTAACCTCTGGGGCCTGCCCGACACCGTGCTGGCTCTCCGGGATCAGGGCAAGCTGAACAAGTAAACACAAAACACTTTTGCGGGCGGGACGTCCGGGGGCAAAGGCCCCCGGCGGCCCGTCTGCCGCGGTTCGTATAAGGAGCGATCACCATGAAATTGTGGGCCGGACGGTTCCAGAAAGAGACCGACACCCTGGTAAATGACTTTAACTCTTCCATTTCCTTCGATGCCCGGATGTATAAAGAGGATATCGCCGGCTCCATCGCCCACGCCGCCATGCTGGGCAAGACCGGCATCATCGAGGAGCACGAGGCGGAGAAGATTATCGAGGGCCTGAAGGCCATCCTGGCCGACATCGAGGCTGGACAGGTGGAGTTCTCGCTGGAGAACGAGGACATCCACATGAACATTGAGACCATGCTCACCCAGCGCATCGGCGACACAGGCAAGCGCCTCCACACCGCCCGCAGCCGGAACGATCAGGTGGCGGTGGACTTCCGCCTCTTCGTGAAGAAGGAGATCCCGGTCATCATCGACTACATCATGAAGCTGGAGGAGGTGCTGGTGAAGAAGGCCCAGGCCAACCTCCACACCGTCATGCCGGGCTACACCCACCTCCAGCGGGCCCAGCCCACCACCTTCGCCCACTACATGATGGCCTACGCCAACATGCTCAAGCGGGACATTACCCGCTTCGAGGACTGCCTGGAGCGCATGGACGAGTGCCCCCTGGGCGCCGGCGCCCTGGCCACCTCCACCTATCCGGTGGATCGGTTCCAGACTGCCCAGGCCCTGGGCTTCAAGAAGCCCACCGACAACTCCATGGACTCGGTGTCCGACCGGGACTTCGCCATTGAGTTCCTCTCCGCCTGCTCCATCCTGATGATGCACCTCTCCCGTTTCTCTGAGGAGATCATTCTCTGGTGCTCCTGGGAGTTCAAGTATGTGGATCTGGACGACGCCTACTCCACTGGCTCTTCCATCATGCCCCAGAAGAAGAACCCCGACGTGGCCGAGTTGGTCCGGGGCAAGACCGGGCGGGTGTACGGCTCCCTGGTGACCCTGCTGACCCTGATGAAGGGCCTGCCCCTGGCCTACAACAAGGACATGCAGGAGGACAAGGAGTGCGTGTTCGATGCCATCGACACGGTGGAGATGTGCCTGCCGGTCTTTACGGCCATGCTGGACACCCTGTCTGTGCGGGAGAAGAACATGCGCGCCGCGGCCTCCGGCGGCTTCATTAACGCCACCGACTGCGCCGACTACCTGGTGAAGAAGGGCATGCCCTTCCGGGAGGCCTATATGATCGTGGGCAAGCTGGTCAACTTCTGCATCAAGACCGGTGAGACTCTGGACACCCTGCCCCTGAAGGACTTCCGGGCGGTGTCCCAGATCTTTGACGAGGATGTGTACCAGGCCCTGGAGCTGAACACCTGCGTCAACGGGCGCAAAGTCTACGGCGGTCCCAGTGCGGAAAGTGTGCAGCAGCAGATCGACAATATCCAGGCCTTCCTGGCGGAGCGGAAGGGTTAATCCGCCGTAGACTTTCCCGCGCCGAAGGCGCGTCCAAGCGTTTTGCGGAGCAAAACCTTGATGCCGGGCGGATTCACTCCGCCCGAGCAGATGAGGACCGGGGCCCCCGCGGACCACAGGTCCGTGGGGAACTACGGCGGACCCAGTGCGGAAAGTGTGCAGCAGCAGATCGACAATATCCAGGCCTTCCTGGCGGAGCGGAAGTAAGTCCTTTCCTCTTGAAATCCATTGGGGGCTGTCGTAATATGGAAGTATCCAACGAAATGAAAACGGGGTGTTTCCGATATGAGTAAAGCAAACATCTACATCGACGGCCAGGAGGGCACCACCGGCCTCCAGATCTATGAGCGCCTGGGCGCGCGGAGCGACATTGAACTCCTGCGCATCGACGAGGACAAGCGCAAGGACGTGGAGGAGCGCAAGAAGTTCCTCAACGCCGCCGACATCGTGTTCCTGTGCCTCCCGGACGCGGCGGCGCGGGAGGCGGTGGCCCTCATCGAGAACGACCACACCCGCGTCATCGACGCCTCCACCGCCCACCGCACGGCCCGGGGCTGGACCTACGGCTTCCCAGAGCTCTACCGCTATCCCGGCGAGGTCATCGGCCAGGCCGCCCGAGTGGCCAACCCCGGCTGCCACGCCACCGGCTTTCTCTCCTCGGTGGCGCCGCTGGTGAAGCTGCACATCCTCCCCGATGACTATCCCGTGACCTGTTTCTCCCTCACCGGCTACTCCGGGGGCGGCAAGAAGATGATCGCCCAGTACGAGGGGGAGGAGAAGGGGAACGACCTGTACGCCCCCCGGGTGTACGGCCTGAACCTGAATCACAAGCACCTGCCGGAGATGCAGAAGATCGCGGGGCTGAAGCAGCCCCCGGTGTTCTGCCCCATCGTGGACGACTACTACAAGGGCATGGCCACCACCATCCAGCTCCACAACAAGTATCTCCTGGGCCAGCCCACGGCGGAGGAGATCTATCACATCTTCTCGGCCTACTACGCCGGACAGAAGCTGATCTCGGTGCGCATGGCCGGGGAGGGTGAGTTCGTCTCGGCCAACACCCTGGCGGGGAGCGACCGACTGGAGCTGGTGGTCAGCGGCCACGAGAAGCAGACCACCGTCACTGCCCTCTTTGACAATCTGGGTAAGGGCGCTTCCGGCGCGGCGGTGCAGAATATGAACATTATGCTGGGCCTGGATGAGACCACGGGGCTGAACCTGTAAGAGATCGTCCGGCTAAGAACAAGGAGTGACCACCATGAAACAGATTTCCGGCGGCGTGACTGCCGCCAAGGGCTATAAGGCCTGGGGCGTCCACTGCGGCGTGAAGAGCCACAAGGTGGAGAAGAAGGATTTGGCTATCATTCTCTCGGAGCGGGAGTGCAACGCCGCAGCGGTGTATACCATGAACCGCGTGAAGGCCGCCCCCATCTATGTGACCATGGACCACCTGGAGGACGGCACCGCCTGGGGTATCATCGCCAACAGCGGCAACGCCAACGCCTGCTGCCCCATGAGCCACGAAAATGCTGAGCAGATGTGCCGGTATGCCGCCGCCGCCACCGGGCACAAGCCGGGGG
>DYBS01000225.1 GCA_019418525.1 Clostridiales bacterium | reverse complement strand
GGAAACGGCACCCTGGTGCTGGAGCCCACCTACAAGCACATTTTGCTGGTGGACGTGGCGGACTGGAATGGCTCCATCGTTCTGGATGACGGGCTGTTCCTGGCGTGTGAGTCCAGCCTGAAGCACAAGGCGGTGGCACGCTCCAATCTCTCCTCCGCCGTGGCGGGCAACGAGGGCCTCTTCAACCTGGGCATTCAGGGCAGCGGCATCCTCTGCCTGGAATCCCAGTGTCCCCAGGAGGAGCTGGTGGAGATCACCCTCCAGAATGACGTGCTGAAGGTGGACGGCAACATGGCCATCGCCTGGAGCGGAAGCCTGGACTTCACGGTGGAGCGCTCGGGCAAGACCCTGCTGGGCTCCGCTGCCTCCGGCGAGGGACTGGTGAACGTGTACCGGGGCACCGGAAAGGTGCTGCTGGCGCCTGTGGTCAACGGCATCGTATAAGAATCAAAACCGCCGCACCCAAGTTCGGGTGTGGCGGTTTTTTCTATTCATGCACTTCAAAGGTATAGGTCCCGGTATAGATGAGGCCCTCCTGGGCCTGGGAGAGAATTGAAATGGTGTAGGTGGCCGGTCGGGGCAGGAGGTCCAGCGTATACTGGCCGCCCTCCTGGGAGAGCACCGGCTCGGTCACGGTCCCGTCGGGCTCCTGGGCGGAGACCACGATCTGCGCCACCGGGAGATCAAAGGCCAAACGTGCCCGGATAGGGAAGAGCTCGCCGTAGAAGCCCGCAGACGAATCATCCCGCCCACGGACCCGCAGCACCTCGCCAGTCCCGGCGTCCTGAATCCAGAGGGAGCGGTAGAGCAGGAAGTAAGGCTCGTCGGAATCGAGAATATCGTTGTCGCCATTCCATTCCAGTTTAAAATATAGGTGCGGGTCCAAAAGTTCTGGCGTCTGAGGCTCCTCCGCTTCAAAATCCAGAGCAGACCGAATCGCGGCCCAGTCCGGCGGAGAGGGGAGGTGGTAGTACAGCGTCCGGTGGTCCGCCGTGCTCCAGACGGTCAGGTGCTGTTGCCAACAGGTCACCCACCAGGTCTGGCTGCCCCGGCTTAGGCTTAGAGAGAGCCGCTGAGTCTGTGGCTCCTCTTCGGGGCGGGTAAGCCAGCCCATCCGCTCCACGTCCAGTTGTGACAGGATGGACAGCAGATTTTCTTCGTCCCAGGCCCATACAGACTCCGTCGTGGATGCGCCTTCCGCATGGTAGGACACTGACCGGACGGTTAACGGAAGGCGGCTATCCACATGGGGCGTCTGAAAAAGTTCGACAGCCGGTCTCCGGTCGGTACTCACAGACAGGACACCGAACGCCATGGTAAAGACAAACATGAACACACCCAGCAGCAGGGTACCCGGACGGCGGCTGCGCACGTTGATCACATTGCGCAGGCGGTAGCGCATGGACTGGGCAGCGGCAGACAGGCAGGTGGTAAAGCCCCGGACGTGGCCCGCGGAACGGAGCAGGAGGGAGGCGTATTGCTTCCGCTCCTCCTCGCTGCAATCCTGAAGGACCTGTTCGTCACAGGAGAGCTCCAGATCGGCGCTGGCCTTACGGATCGCGGCCCAGACCAAAGGATTGAACCAGCACAGGGCCTGGCAGAAGGCCAGAAAAATCTTGGTGTCTACATCTTTGCGCTGGATGTGGCAGAGCTCATGGCGGAAGATGAAGCGCAGTTCCTCCGCCGTGTACGTTCGATCCGGAAGCACCGTCACCCTGCCTTGGATCGTCTGCCCCATTGAGAACGGGGCTTTGGCCATGGGGCTGCGCAGGAGCCGAATGGGCCGGTAGTACTCCGCCCACTTCTGAGCTTCCTGCCACTGCGCGATGACCTCCGGCTCCGTCACAGGAGAGGCGTCCTTCAGCATTTCCCGGCGGAATATCAAATGGGAGATGATTTTGCCAACAAATATGGATGAAAATCCGATCATCCAGAGTATGCTGCACACTCTCAGCACTACGCCGGGGATGTAGACGAAAAAGAGGGGAGGGCTGGAGGTCCGGATCAGGGGATAGAGCTGGTAGAACAGAAAGACCGGCAGCAGCCACAGCGTGGCGCAGGCCCGGGCGCTGAACGAATGCCTCAACACTGGCAGAAGTAAAAACAAGACCAAAAAGTAGACGCTGATCGTAAGCATAACGTCCAGGACAAAGAGGAAAAAGTGGTTGATATCCTCGTCCAGCAGGAGCAAGAGAAGAAACGTGATGATGATCAGGATCGGAAAGATCAGCGGTGTGACCCAGACTACGGTGTCCTTGGAGAGACGGCGGCTCTTGTCGCCAAACAGCGGAGTGGGCATGGACGCACCATGCTCCCAGCGCCAGGAGCGATGAAAGGCGAAAGCCACCAAGCAGGCCAGAAAAAGCGCCCATATCAGGCGTAAGGTGTTCATAGTTGCCCCCTTTCCAGCAGTTCCCGGAGTTCGTCCAGTTCCTCCTGCTTGATCCCACTGTCACACAGGGACACGGCAAAGGCGCTGAGGGAGCCCCCGTAGAGCTTATCCAGGATGCTGCGGCTCTCACTGGCCAGATATTCCCGCTCCGAGATGAGAGGGGTGTACCAGTTGACCCGATGAACCCGCTCCGAGGACAGGAAGCCCTTTTCACACAGGCGGGTGAGGAAGGTCAGGATGGTAGTGGGGGCCAGGGCCTTGTCCGGGCCCAGAGCGGCCTCGATGTCCGAGCGGGAAACCGGAGGCTCCCGGTGCCAGATGATCTGCATGATCTCCAGCTCGCCGTCGGGTAGGTGCTTGACTGAATGCTTCATATGCGTGCACCTCCTTTATTTCTACACTTGTAGAATTTCTATTTATATTCTACGAGTGTAAAAAGTATTTGTCAAGTGAAAATCAAAAAACTGGGAGCCCAGCAGGGAAGTGGGTTCCCAGTTTTTATTCTGCCGATTCTTCGGTATTTTCCGCTTTTTTGGCCTTTTTTCGCGCTTTTCCAAGAGGATTGGCCCGGGCGGCCAGGCGCAGGCTGTCTGAATCCACATGGGTGTAGATCTGAGTGGTGTTCAGATTCTCATGGCCCAGCACCTCCTGCAAGGTGCGCACATCCACGCCGTTCTGGAGCATCAGGGTGGCGGCGGTGTGACGGAGCTTGTGGCTGGAGTAGAGCGTCTGATCCAATCCAGCCTTTTTCAGCCGCTGCTTGACCATGTAGTGGACCGCGTCCCGGGTCATGCGGGTGTGCCGCCGGGTGATAAAGAGCGCATTTGGGTCGGCGGCGGCGATGTGGCTGCGTTCCTCCAGCCAGTCGTCCAGCGCGCCCCGGCAGGCCTCATTGAGGAACAGAATGCGCTCTTTGTTGCCTTTACCTAACACCCGGATCTGATCGCCCCGCACGTCGGAGAGGTTCAGGGCCACCAGCTCGGAGATTCGCATGCCGCAGTTGAGGAAGAGCACCAGAATGCAGTAGTCCCGGGCCCGGTTGGGCTCGTCCACGGCGTCCAGGAGCTGGAAGCATTGGTCCAGCTGAAGGTACCGGGGCAGCGTCTTTTTCAGGCGCGGCGAGTCCAGGTCCTGCATGGGGTTTTCGGTCAGCAGTTTGGCCTTGCTGGTGAGGTATTTGTAGAAGGAGCGGATGGTGGCAACTTTTCGGGCGCGGCTGGCGGCATTGAGGCTGCGATCACGGTCCAGGTAGTCCATGAAGGCGTACACGTCGCTGAGCGTGACCGACCGGGCCATGTCCAGATCCACGTCGTCCACAGGAATGGCTTCGAAGTCAACGTCAGGTCCGGTGGGCGCTTTGCCCTTGAGCTGCTT
>DYBS01000224.1 GCA_019418525.1 Clostridiales bacterium | reverse complement strand
GGCTGCGCCCACCACCTCGCCCGCGGCGAAGTTCGACTACAACCAGCCCGCCCCAGAGACCGCGGCTGTGGATATGAGCTACTTCTCCGACGCCCTGTTCATTGGCGACTCCCGTACCGAAGGCTTACAGCTGTACAGCGGTATCCAGGGCGCCACCTTCTTCTGTTACAAGGGCATCACCATTTTTGACGTGATGAAGGACGAACCCAAGAAGCTCATTGACATCGGCGGCACGTCCTATTCCATTGTGGACGCCCTCACCCATGAGAGCGGCAAGTTCAAGAAGGTATACATCTCCCTGGGCATCAACGAGCTGGGTTATTATGACGACCAGGGCTTCCACGATAAGTTTGCCGCCCTCATCGACCACATCCGTGCCACCCAGCCCGACGCCATTATCTACTTACAGAATCAGGTTCCGGTAAACCCCACCCTTTGCGCCAAGAACTGGCCCTCTTATGTGAACAACGACAAGGTGGCGGTGTATAATAGCATCTTCTCCCAGCTGGCGGTGGAAAAGGAAGTGGTCCTGCTGGACGTGGCCACCGCCCTCAGCACCCCCGAGGGCATCCTCGCCCAGGAGAACACCGTGGACGGCGTCCACTTCACCAAGAGCTGGTATCAGGAATGGCTGTCCTACCTGATGTGCCACACCGTAGACCCCGATACATTAAGTTGAATCGATAAGGAGAAATCACTATGCGTAATCTGATGGTTCGTCTTTTGGTTCCGGCCCTGCTGCTGGGCGCCCTGCTGACCGCCTGCGGCGGCGGTGGAGAGAGCGCCGCCAAGCCCTACGATCCCTCCTCCACCGCCAAGGCCCTGCTCGACTCCTCCGCCTTCTCTGAGCCGCTGGAGGCCATGAGCGTGGATCTGGTGTGTGGTCCCCTTTATGACATCGACGCCGCCAACGTCACCGACAGCGCGGTGTACACCTCCCTCACCGCCGGCGCCGAGGAGATCGCGGTCCTCACGCTGAAGGACGAGGACACCGCCAAGACCGCCCTGGAGGCCCTCAAGACCCGGGTCAGCGATCAGACCGAGGCCCTGAAGGACTACCAGCCCGAAGAGGTGGCCAAGTTGGACAAGGCCATCGTGGAGCAGAAGGGCAATTCCGTGCTTCTGGTGGTGGCGGCCGACGCCGACGCCGCTCAGGAAGTGCTGAACGGGCTGGATTCATAATCTTTCATATTTATGTGCCGGTAAAAATTTTTACCGGCACTTTTTTTGCATTCTTTTTTCATTCATTGTCTTGAATTTATGCTCCATTTTCGTCATTATGACCGATATCCTCCCTGTTTTACCGTCTCTTTCTTTTCATTGTTTGTATCTAAAATCATTAGTTTACATGATTTTACGCTCTTCCGCTTGCATTTTTTCGTACAAATGGTATAATCCTTTTAGCTGAATGCTTTGTAGGAGGAATGTCAAATGGCCATCGCACACAAGTATGTCTATCTCTTCTCCGAAGGCAACGGCTCCATGCGGGAGCTGCTGGGCGGCAAGGGCGCCAACCTGGCGGAGATGACTAATCTGGGTCTGCCGGTACCGCAGGGCTTTACCGTTACCACCGAGGCTTGTACCCAGTACTATAACGACGGCCGTCAGATCAACGAGGACATCCAGGCTCAGATCTACGAATACCTGGGCAAAATGGAGGAGATCTGCGGTAAGAAATTTGCCGATCCCGAGAACCCGCTGCTGGTTTCGGTCCGCTCCGGTGCCCGTGCCTCCATGCCCGGCATGATGGACACCATCCTAAACCTGGGTCTCAATGACACCGTGGTGGAGGGTCTGGCCAAGTTCACCAACAACCCCCGCTTTGCCTACGACTCCTACCGCCGCTTCATCCAGATGTTCTCCGACGTGGTAATGGAGCTGTCCAAGAAGCGTTTCGAGGAGATCATCGACGAGGTCAAGGCGGAAAAGGGAGTCACTCAGGATATCGAGTTGGACACCGACGACATGAAGCGCCTGGTGGTCCTGTTCAAGGAATTTTATAAAACGGAAAAGGGCGAAGACTTCCCCCAGGACCCCAAGGTTCAGCTGATGGAGGCTGTGAAGGCTGTGTTCCGCTCCTGGGACAACCCCCGCGCCAATGTCTACCGCCGCATGAACGAGATCCCCTATGACTGGGGCACCGCCGTCAACGTGCAGGCCATGGTCTTCGGCAACTCCGGCAACAACTCCGGCACCGGCGTGGCCTTCACCCGCAACCCCGCCACTGGTGAGAAGGCCCTGTTCGGCGAGTACCTTATCAACGCCCAGGGCGAGGACGTGGTGGCTGGTGTGCGCACCCCCTCTCCCATCAGCAAACTCCATGAGGAGATGCCCGAGGTCTATAACCAGTTTGCCGCCATCGCCGACAAGCTGGAAAAGCACTATAAGGACATGCAGGACATGGAGTTCACCATTGAGAACGGCAAGCTCTACATGCTCCAGACCCGCAACGGCAAGCGTACCGCTGTCGCCGCGCTGAAGGTAGCCGTAGACTTGGTGGACGAGGGCATGATCGATGAGCAGACTGCCGTCTGCCGCGTGGAGCCCAAGCAGCTGGACTCCCTGCTGCATCCCCAGTTTGACCCCGAGGCCCTGAAGAAGGCCGCCGTCATCGGCAAGGGCCTGGCCGCCTCCCCCGGCGCTGCCTGTGGCAAGGTGGTCTTTACCGCCGAGGACGCCAAGGAGTGGCACGACCGGGGTGAGAAGGTAATCCTGGTCCGTCTGGAGACCTCCCCCGAGGATATTGAAGGCATGCAGGTGGCCCAGGGCATCCTGACCGTCCGTGGCGGCATGACCTCTCACGCCGCCGTGGTGGCCCGCGGCATGGGCACCTGCTGTGTGTCCGGCTGCGGCGAGATCGTCGTGGACTATGACGCCAAGCAGTTCACCCTGGGCGGCAAGGTCTACCACGAGGGCGACTGGATCAGCCTGGACGGCTCCACCGGCAATATCTACGGCGAGGCCGTCCCCACCGTGCCCGCTGATCCCGGCTCCGGCTACTTCGGCCGCCTGATGGGCTGGGCCGACCAGTTCCGCCAGCTGAAGGTCTATACCAATGCCGACACCCCCAGAGATGCCGCGCAGGGCCGCTCGTTCGGCGCGCAGGGCATTGGCCTGTGCCGCACCGAGCATATGTTCTTCGAGGGCGAGCGCATCAAGGCCATGCGGGAGATGATTGTCTCTGATAACACTGAGGACCGCAAGAAGGCTCTGGCCAAGATCCTGCCCTATCAGCAGGGCGACTTTGAGGGCATCTATGAGGCCATGGAGGGGCTCCCCGTGGTCATCCGCTTCCTGGATCCCCCCCTCCACGAGTTCCTCCCCACCAAGGAGGAGGACATTGCCGAGATCGCCGAGGAGATGGGCCTGACTGTGGAGAAGCTCCACAACGTCATCTCCTCCCTCCACGAGTTCAACCCCATGATGGGCCACCGCGGCTGCCGTCTGGCCGTCTCCTACCCTGAGATCGCCGAGATGCAGACGACCGCCGTCATTAACGCCGCCATCAACGTGCAAAAGAAGCACCCCGACTGGACCATGGTCCCCGAGATCATGATCCCCCTGGTGGGTGAGGTCAAGGAGCTGAAGTTTGTCAAAGATGTGGTGGTCAAGACAGCTGACGCCCTTATCGCCGCCTCCGGTCTGGACATGAAGTATGAGGTCGGCACCATGATCGAGATCCCCCGTGCCGCTCTCACCGCCGATGAGATCGCCAAGGAGGCCCAGTTCTTCTCCTTCGGCACCAACGACCTGACCCAGATGACCTTCGGCTTCTCCC
>DYBS01000223.1 GCA_019418525.1 Clostridiales bacterium | reverse complement strand
GCATCAGCCCGGAGGCCACGTCATATCTCTGCCGCTCAGTACATGGAAGTGCAGATGAAACACGCTCTGTCCCGCCTGCTCGCCGATGTTGGAGACCACCCGGTAGCTGTCCAGCCCCTTTTCCTTTGTCAGCTTGGCAATGACCTCGAAGATATGAGCCACCACTGTGCTGTTGTCCGCGGTGATCTCAGACACAGAGCCAATGTGGGCCTTGGGTACCACCAGGAAGTGGGTGGGCGCCTGGGGATCAATGTCATTGAAGGCGTAGCACACGTCGTCCTCGTAGACCTTGCTGCTGGGGATCTCCCCGGCAACGATCTTGCAGAATAGGCAATCGGACATTTTCAAACCTCCTTTGATGTGATCGGTATAAACTGATGATAAACGGGATCGTAGCGATAGTCAACCCCCGCCAGCGTCTCCCGCAGGGACTGCTCGTCCGCATCCAGGGACGCGCACAGATCCTCCAGGTCCGCATACTGGTCCCGGAGGCGGGCGTTGAGGAAGCTCAGAAGAATGTAGGGGTCCTTGGGCAGCAGCATGGCAGCCCCCTTTCTCTGTAAAGGGAAAATACTTGCGATATTCTGAAAGTAAATAATTTTACCGCACGGGTGTGTAGTTGACGGATGCTTCCTCCTCTGTGGTCTCCAGCTTGAAGATCACGGGGCGGAGCCCATCGTTGCAGGAGCAGATGGCCACGCCGGGCCTGCGGATCCAGTCGCCGTAATAGAACAGACCCTCTCCCGCCCCGTGGGCCAGGGCGAACACATACTGATAGATAGCCTTCCAGGCCTCGTCACAGAGGCCATCCGGCTTGGCGTAGTCGGCGTAGAACACCTGGCCTTCCCGCAGCATGGGGCAGGGGCCCAGCCCTTCAGCGCCGTATTCCGCCGCCAGCTCTTCATCCAGGGTGGTTTTCAAGACGGTGATCTTGACTTTTTTCATGGATCGTCCTCCTGGTAAAGATCAAATGTGATAGGTGGAAATTCAAACAGGGGCTTTTCCTTCCTCTGCATCCCCCGCTTGGGCTTCTCTAACCCCAGTGTGTCATAATATGCGTCGGAGAAATTCAGGACCGACGGGTCAAAGCCCGTCTGGAGCTCCTTCACCCGCTGGAATGGGTCCCGGGACCGGATGTGGAATGTCTCCGCCAACAGGTCCAGGGATGCGTCCCGGCTCTTGAAGTCCTCCTCGCAGCCCGGCCAGGTGTTGGCATCGTTGTCCTCCAGAAGCTTCCGGAACCGGGTCGCGTCCAGCATGAAGATCTGCGCCAGAGGACTGGTACATTTGCAGTAGAACAGATGGGAAAGGAACTCCCGGAAGTCCGCCCCCACCGGCAGCACAAAGGTGCCCTCTTCTGCCAGCTCCGGCTCCACGCAGTACACCGCCTCATCCCCCGGCAGGAGGACGAAGTGCGTCCCGCAACTGCCCCAGCCAATGATCTCGGCATTTTCCGGGGTACAGAAATACCGTACCGGGTCGGCGTCTGTCTCCGGTTCCAGCTCCAGCATGGAGAAGTCCAGAGGCAGGCCGAAAAACGTCTTGACGTCCTCTCGAGTTGACATAAAGTTCTCCCACTCCACTCTGCTCCCGCCAGGCCTTTGCCCGGCGAGGCCCCGGGGAAGGTGTCATCTACAGCTTACTTCAGCTTTTCCGCCACAAAATCATCCACGGTGGCCAGTGCATCATCCAGCTTCAGCAGGTCACTGCCGCCGCCCATGGCGCTATCAGGCTTGCCGCCGCCCTTGCCGCCGCAGATGGCGCAGACACTCTTCACCAGGTCGCCGGCCTTGATGCCGCGCTTCACCGCCTCGGGACCGCAGACTGCCAGGAAGGTGATCTTCTCCCCATTGGCAGAAGCCAGCACTGCCACAACATCCGGGGCCTTGTCCCGCAGGAAATCGCCCATCTGCCGCAGGGCGTTCGCATCCATGCCGTTACGGATAGCGGTCAGGACCTTCAGGCCGCCCACGTTCTTGGCGGCGGTCAGGAATTGCCGGGCCTCGCCCAGGGACGCCTCGGACTTGAACTTCTCCAGCTCATGGCGCAGCTCCTTCATCTCCGCTGCCTGCTGCTCCGCCTTGGCGGCCAGCTCACCAGGTGTTGTCTTCAGCACTTGAGCGGCGTGGAACAGCAGCTCCTGATTCCGGTTCATGGTGTCCAGGCTCAGTCGGCCCACCGTGGCCTCGATCCGGCGGACGCCCGAGGCGACGGAGCCCTCGGACTTGATGCGGAAGGGACCGGCCTTGGCGGTGTTGTCCAGATGGGTGCCGCCGCAGAACTCCATGGAGAAGTCGCCCATCTCCACCACGCGGACGATATCGCCGTACTTCTCACCGAACATGGCCACGGCGCCCTTCTTTTTGGCCTCCTCGATGGGCAGCACCTCCGTCGCTACGGGGTAGCCCTCCAGGATGGCGTCGTTCACCAGCTTGTCGATCTGAGCCAGCTGCTCCGGGGTGATAGCCTCAAAGTGCGTAAAGTCAAAGCGCAGCCGGTCCGGCTCCACCAGGGAGCCCGCCTGATGCACATGGTCGCCCAGGACCTTCTTCAGGGCAGCGTCCAGCAGATGCGTGGCGCTGTGAGCCCGCATGATGGCCTTCCGGCGCTCCATGTCGATGGATGCGGTGACGGTCTCCCCCACGCTGAGGGTGCCGGAGACCACCTTGCCGGAGTGCATGAACTTGCCGCCCTTGTTCTTCTGAACATCCGTCACCTGGAAGGTGCCGTTGGGTCCCTGAATGGTGCCGTGGTCTCCCACCTGGCCGCCCATCTCGGCATAGAACGGCGTCTGGTCCAGCACCAGGATGCCCTCCACGCCCTGAGCCAGCTCGTCCCGCAGTTCCCCGTCGGCCACCAGGGCCAGGACTCTGCCCTGCTCGCTGGAGCGATCATAGCCTACGAACTCCGTGGCGGGCATGTCCTTGCCGAACTCGATGCCTGCCCAGCCCAGGTCGCCCAGGGCCTCCCGGGCCTTGCGGGCGCGGACCTTCTGCTCTTCCATCAGAGCCTTGAAGCCCTCCTGGTCCACGGTCATGCCGGCCTCCTCCGCCATCTCCACGGTCAGGTCGATGGGGAAGCCGTAGGTGTCGTACAGCTTGAAGGCGTCAGCGCCGGAGAACACGGTCTCCCCCTGGGCCTTGTGGGCGGAGAGCATATCGTCATAGATCTTCATGCCGGCGTCCAGGGTCTTGGCGAAGTTCTCCTCCTCCGTGCGGATGACCTTGGTGATATAGGCTTGCCGCTCCCGCAGCTCGGGATAGTGGCCCTCGTTCTCATGGACCACGGTGTCGCACACCTCATATAAGAAGGGATGGTTCACTCCCAGCAGCTTGCCGTGCCGGGCGGCCCGGCGCAGCAGGCGGCGCAGCACATAGCCCCGGCCCTCGTTGCTGGGCAGAACACCGTCACAGATCATGAAGGTGGCGGAGCGGATATGGTCGGTGATGACCCGCAGGGAGACGTCGATCTTGTCGCTCTGCTCGTACTTGGCGCCGGTGATCTCGCTGACCTTGTTGGTGATGTTCATGACGGTGTCCACGTCGAACAGACTGGCCACGTTCTGGCTGACGCAGGCCAAACGCTCCAGGCCCATGCCAGTGTCGATGTTCTTCTGCTTCAGCTCGGTGTAGTGGCCCTCTCCGTCGTTGTCGAACTGGGAGAACACCACGTTCCAGACCTCGATATACCGGTCGCAGTCGCAGCCCACGGTGCAGCCGGGCTTTCCGCAGCCCCACTCAGGGCCCCGGTCATAGTAGATCTCGGAGCAGGGGCCGCAGGGGCCGGAGCCGTGCTCCCAGAAGTTGT
>DYBS01000222.1 GCA_019418525.1 Clostridiales bacterium | reverse complement strand
CTGCTGCAGGAGGTAGGCGGGGAGATAGGCATGGTCGGTCCCCACGTCCGCAAATCGGACGCCGTGGGGGACGCAGCCGGCCACCGCCTGAAGGCGGGGCGAGAGCTCAAGGGTATGCACAGCGGGTCACCTCGTTTCCGGGTCATCCACAAGCCAAAAAAGAGCGGCACAAGGCCGCTCTTTCCGGGTTGCGGTTGTTTACTTCTGGTTGGCGGCGATGGTGTTGTTCAGCTCGGTGAGCAGAGCGCCCACGTCCACGCCGTGGACGATGCAGGCCTCCTCCACGGTCTCGCCCCGGGAAGCGGGGCAGCCCAGGCAGTGCATGCCGATGGACATAAAGACGGGAGCGGTCTCAGGCGCGATGTCCAGAATATCGCCGATGATGGTATCCTTCGTGATCTGAACCATGATGGTTGACCTCCAGTGTTGAAAAATTACAAGGTTAGTATATCCTATCTGCCGCGGTTTTTCAACTGCAAATCACCGGCGTCCCGCAATTTCCCTATGAGCGGGCAAATCCGCTCACCGCACAGGTCAAAACGGTGTTCCCATCGGAGCTAATCTCCCCCCGGAGCAAGTCGTGGGTTGCCGCCGAGAGCCAGAGCTGGACCTCTCTCCCCTCCCCCGGGGTGCCTTCGGGGGCCCGGACCGTCAGGTGGAGGACCTGTTCCTCCCCCTCCCCTTCCAGGGTGCACTGGGCCAGATAGCCCTCCCGCAGGGCGGTGAGCAGCGCCGGAAAGGCGTCCATCGGGCTCAGCCCCGATGCGTCCAGCGGACCAGTCTCCAGGTACATGCCGTCAAACTCCAGGGCAGTCTCCCCTTCCAGCACCCGGCCGGTAACCCCGGCCACCTCCTCCGGCGCGGTGAGGGTGAGCGTGAGTTCCCCCTCCCCGGTCCAGGCGGCATCCATAGCGTAGTCGTACACCCGGCTTCCGTAGTCGGCGTGGACCTCCAGCGCGGCGGTGCACCCCGCCATCTCCAGATATTCCCCCCGGATAGCCAGGGCCAGGTCGTCGGCCCGTTCCCCCTTCTCCCCGCAGCCGCTCAGCAGCAGGGTCATCAGCAGTACAGTGATCCCAATCCGGCGCAAGCGCACCCCTCCCCTGTCGGATGGGGCTCAGCTCCGCCGTCCCTCGCACTCCCGCAGCACCTGGGGGATGCGCTCCACCAGATCCCCGGGCAGCATGCCGTACTCGCCCAGGTCGGCGGCGGCCAGATCCCCCGCCCGACCGTGCATCCACACGGCCATGGGGGCGGCCTCCCGCACACTGAAGCCCTGGCCCATTAGAGCCAGGAGCATGCCGCCCAGCACATCCCCGCTGCCCCCCTTGGACATACCGGGGTTGCCGGTGGTGTTTACAAAGGCCTGCCCGTCAGGCAGAGCGGTGATCGTGCGGTGTCCCTTCAGGATCAGGCAGCACTGGTACTGCGCGGCAAAGCGCCGGGCCGCGGCAAGCCGGTCTCCGCCGGACAGATCCCCGCCCAGGCGGGCGAACTCCCCGTCGTGGGGGGTGAGCACGGTGATGAGCCCCTTACGTGCTTCCAGAATATCCATATGCCCCTCCAGGGCGTTTATGCCGTCGGCGTCCAGGATTAAAGGCCCATGATACGCGTGAATCAGGTGGCGCACCACCGACGCAACGCTGTTCCCTCGGCCCAGACCCGGCCCAATGAGGGCCACGTCACTGGCTGAGAGGTGGTCCAGCGCCGGCTCCATGGCTTCCAGAGAGAGCATTCCCTCCTTCCCGGCGGGCAGGGGGTGGGGCATGGCCTCGTCCAGTTTGGACGCCGCCACCGGCCACACCGGTGCGGGCACTCCCACCGTCACCAGCCCCGCACCGGTGCGCAGCGCTGCCCGGGCCGCCAGCACCGGCGCACCGGAGTAACCCACTGCACCGCCCAGGATATACACCCGGCCAAAGTCCCCCTTGTGGGCGTCCCGGGGACGCCGGGGCAGGTACAGATCCTCTCGGGTCACCGAGGAGAGCTGGTTCTCCTCCGCCCAGAGGATCAGATCCAGGGGGATGCCGATGTCGGCCACCTTCAGCTCCCCGGTGCGCAGGCCGCCCTCCCCCAAAAACTGCCCCACCTTGGGCAGGGAGAAGGTGACGGTCACGTCGGCCTGGACTGCATCCCCCAGCACCTTTCCAGTGTCCGCCTCCACGCCGCTGGGGATGTCCACCGCCACCACCGGGATGTCGCAGGTGTTCATCATCTGCACCGCCGTCCGGGCGTTCCCCCGCAGCTCGGTGTTCAGGCCGATGCCGAACAAGGCGTCCACCATCACGTCAGCCTCCAGACACCAGAGGGCGAACTCCGGCGAGTTAGGGGCGAAATCCTCCAGCTTTCCGCCCAGAGCCTCCAGGCGGCGCTCCATCTCCCGGCAGTCGGGGGTCATCTTCTCCCGCTTGCCCACCAGGATGGCCCGGACCTCCAGCCCGGCCTCCAGCAGCAGGCGGGCGGTGCACACGCCATCGCCGCCGTTGTTCCCCGCGCCGCAGAAGCACACTGCCCGTCCAGGCATTTCGGCCTTCCGGTGCTTTGCCGCCAGCTCCAGTGCCGCGTCGGCCACCGCCCGGGCCGCCGTCTCCATTAACTCTACCGAGGGGATCCCCCGTTCGTGAATGGCCACCCGATCCATATCCCGCATCTGTTGTGCCGTTGCGATCTTCATAACTTCCCTCCTGTGCCCCAGGGGCGGTTTCCCGTCGCCCCGCTGTCGTTGCCTTCCGTTATCCTTCCGCGCCCTCAAAGGCGGCGCGGTGTTCCTTGAAAAATTGATAGTACACCCGCATGTTCTCCAGCTCTGTCCAGGGCCGCACTGTTGCCGGGCGGCTGTCCAGGTCGTACACCCGGGCCCCCGGCAGAGAGAGCAGGAAGGGCGAGTGGGTGGCGATGACCAGCTGACAGCCGAAAAAGCGCACCGAGTCCGCCAAAAACTGCCGCAGCTGGAGCTGGAAACCCACCGCCATGCTGTTCTCCGGCTCGTCCAGGAGATAGAGGGCATTTTCTTTGATGTGTTCCGTAAAGTAGAGGAGCGCGCTCTCCCCGTTGGACCGCTCGGGGGTGTCCACCATCCCCTCCCGCTTCACAAAGCGGGAGCCGGTGCCGCTCTTGGCGGCGTTATTGCGCCTTAGCTCCTCCAGATCCTCCAGAGACCGGAGCTGATAGGGGGTGCGCCGCCACTGGGCGTACTCCTCCAGCAGCTCCGCGCGCCGCCGTCGTTGATGCTCCTGAGGTCCAGCACGAAGTCAAAGACGTCGTCACTGGCGATGAGGCGGCTCCCCTTCGGAGCGCCCGAGCCCTTCCAGCGGCAGGCGGCGGCGAAGTCGTCGAAAAAGGCGCTGCGGTTGAAGGGCGCCCCCCGCTCCACCCCCAGCACCTGGGCCATGAGGCTCAGGAGAGTGGACTTCCCGGAGCCGTTTCCGCCATACAGAATGGTCACCGGCGCGCAGTCGATCTTCTCCAGCTGCCGGGGCGGAAAAATGCCGAAGGGATAAAAGGACCGGTAACAGGTCCGTTTGGTCTCCTGGTTGTCGGCCAGAAACCGCCCCTCCCAGCTCTCACCGGGCAGGCTAAACGCATCCAGATACATGGTCCGTCCCCTCTTTTCTTCGTACTGGTATCATCCTACCACACCTCCCCATCCGTGGCAAGTCTCTACCTGTTTCACCAAGAGCGTCCGGCACAGTTCCTTTGGAAGTTGTAGGATTTTACAAAAATCCACCCTCTCCCTTGCTTTTTGTTTCCAGAGCCGATATGATATATTTATTCTTTTTGGAACAGGGGGAGCGGTCATATGGGTTGGTT
>DYBS01000221.1 GCA_019418525.1 Clostridiales bacterium | reverse complement strand
GGCGAGGATGGGACAGGGGTGCTTTGGACGGTGGCGGCAGGCGTGGGCGCGGTGCCGGGGGTCCTGACCGGGGCAGCGGTGAATTCCGGGGGTGTCAGCTCCACCAGAGGTTCCGGCAGGGAGAAATTCACTGGGAGCAGCAGCCGCACGGCTACCACCAGCCAGGCCCAATAGCGCCAGCGGGGCACATACCGCTTTTCCAGCAGCGGGCCCAGCAGGAACAGCAGCAGGATCACCGGCGCGGTGGAGAAGCTTACCTCCAACAGGGTGGGGAGATCAAACATGAAGCGAAAACCCCTTCCTCAGTCGAAGAAGTTGAGGAGCCGGATGGCGGCCACCCGGCCGTTCTCCATCCGGAAGCCCAGATAGAAGCCGGGGATGGCGTCGGGCCCCACCCAGAGGTTCTCTCCGGCCGTTTCGTCCCAATCCCAGGGGGAGCCGCTGGAGGCAGCGGGATAGAGGGCCAGCACTTCCGCCCGGGGCATGCCCACATGGGCACCCCGGCGGGTGAAGAGGTCGGGGCGGGTGGTCTCCAGGCGGTAGAGCCAGGAGGTGCCGTCGGCGTGTACCAGACACTCCAGCCAGAGCCCGTCCCAGCTCCGGCGCTCCCAATGGTTGCCGGGCTGGTCCACCTCATAGGGCAGTTCCTCCACCACGGGGGCACCGCCCAGGAGTTCATCCAGCTCCGCCGGACCGGTCAGGCCGTACCAGGTCGACTGCGTTTCATCGGTCAGGGCGTATTCCAGATCGGTAAGCCCCCAGCGGACCGCCAGGGCGGTCTCCTCCACCGCCTCGGGCGCGGAGTTGCAGACGTCCAGCAGCATCTCCTGCTCGTCAAAAAAGGCATACCAGGGGGTGTCGGCGCTGGACATGGAGCGCCAGGCGTCGTTAGCGTACATCTCCCAGTCTACCTGATAGACCTCCAGACCGGAGTAGGTCCCTGTCGAGGTGATGGCGGTCAGGCGGACAGGCCCGGAGGCCAGGGCGTTCTGAATGGCGGCACGGACGGTGGGGGAAATGTCCAGGTCCCGGCTGTACAGTGCGCCATCCCGCAGAAGGGCCAGCTCTTCATTGGAAACGGTGGTCAGCAGTTCCCCGGTGGAGAGGCCGTTTTCATCGGTGGCATAGAGGAGGAAGCCGTCGTCGCCCAGCTCAGCGGTGCGCCCCTCCCAGTAGGAAAAGTACCACTCGTTCCCCACGTCGGGCCAGATGCGCTGCCACACGCTGCCGTCCCACAACAGCACCCCCGCTTGGGGGTAGAGGATACCCTGGTACATCTGCCAGGAGGTGTAGCGGACCTCCGCCCAGCCGTCGCCGGAGAGGAGCTGGTACTGAAACTCATCCGCGCCCACATAGAAGAGCGGCGCGGTCAGGATGCCGGTGGTGTTGTCCACCGTGCCTACCTCCAGTGCTCCCAAGCCGTGGACGTGGGGACCCTCCGAGCGGACCACGGCCAGCGTTTGGCCGTCCAGGGGAAGGCGCTCCACCACGGTGTCGGTGAGCTCCTGGGCCTCCTCGCCCTCGCCGGTGCGGAAGGCGGCGAGGACTGTTTCTTCGGATAAAACGCCCCCGACATCTTCCTCCGAGAAGCACGCCGAGAAGCGCCACACGCCGTCGGACTCTTCCAGGGCGAAATAATTGGGCACCGGCTGGCCCGCCGTGGCGCTGCAGTCCATGGTAAAGACGATGCGGTCCCCCTCCTGGGACAGGACCTGGAGGGTGTCCAGGTCGGCCGTGTCCTCGCTCAGCCAAGGGGAGACGTCATAGAGGGAGAGTACCGCGCACCAGAGGCCGTCCTCCCAGTCCTGAAAGCAGTGTTCCAGGTTGGAGAAGCTCTGCAAATAGCCGTCGGTAAAGACTTCGTCCAGGGCATTCCAGAGTGCCTCCTGCGAGGCGTAGTGGGTACAGTGGTACCAGGTCTGGCCGTCCGCGTCCTGGAAGGTGTTGCCGGAGTGGTCGGGGTGGTCCCCGCTGACCAGGTGGCGGGTGACAGCCAGGGCGGCCTCAAACCGCTCCCGGCAGAGGCGCTCCGTGGCGCTGGCGGTCTGGCAGGCCACCAGTCCGCCGCTCAGCACCACCACCAGCGCCAGCAAGAGCAGCAGCACCCGACCTCTCCGTACACCCGGGTGGAAGAGCACCGCGAAGCGGCGGCGCAGGGACCTTGCGTCTCCCCGCAGGGAGGTGGAGAACCAGGTGCGGGGGGCTTTCATGGGTCGTTGCCTCCTTTCTTCTGTTCATCCAGATAGTCCTGGAGCTCTCGGGTCTCCTCGTCGCTCAGGCCGTCGGGGCCGGCCAGGGCGGCCAGAAAGGTTTTCACCGAGCTGCCGAAGAGCTTGTGCAGCACGCTCCGGCTCTCAAAGGCCTGATACTCCGCCAGGGACACCACAGGCGTGTAGTAGTTGGTCTTGCCCCGGCGCTCTACGGTGAGAAATCCCTTTTCGCCCAGGCGGGAGAGGTAGGTGTTCACCGTGCTGGCCGTCCAGTTGTGTCCTGAGAAGCGCTCCTCCAGCCAGGAGCGGGGCACCGGCTCGCTGGCCGACCACAGGGCCTGCATCACCTCCAGTTCGGCGTCGGGCAGTCTGCGCAGTTTCATGGTCATCCCTCCAATCTGCGTCATTTGTCGTAGCTCAATTATATGCTACACTTGTCGCAAATAAAAAGCAAGTTACAAATGGATACAAAAAGGCCGCGGAACCTATCGTGTTCCGCGGCCTTTGGATCAGTTCAGCTTGGCTAGATCGTAGGGGGTGGTCTGATAGACGTAGTAATTGAGCCAGTTGGTGTAGAGCAGCTGTCCCGCGCTGCGCCAGCGTACCACAGGCACCCGGTTGGGATCGTTGTCCGGGAAGTAGTGGGCGGGTACGGCGATCTCCAGGCCCTTGTTCACGTCCCGCCAGTACTCCCGGGACAGGGTGTCCGGGTCGTACTCCGGGTGGCCCATGATGAAGAACTGCCGGCTGTCCTCCGTCTTGACGGCGTACACGCCCGCCTCCGAAGAGGTGGCGATGAGCTCCAGGCCGGGGGTGGCCCGGATGTCCTTCTCCAGCACCTCGGTATAGCGGGAGTGGGGAGCGTAGAATACATCGTCGAAGCCACGGAAGAGGGGGGAGCTAGGCTTGAGCACCCGGTGCTCGTACACGCCGAAGAGTTTCTTGGGCAGAGTATGCTTGGCGATGCCGTGGTGGAAGTAGAGCCCCGCCTGGGCCCCCCAGCAGATGTGCAGGGTGGAGTGGACGTGGGTTTTGGACCAGGTCATGATCTCGCACAGCTCTTCCCAATAGTCCACCTGATCGAAGTCCATGTTCTCTACCGGCGCGCCGGTGATGATGAGACCATCAAAATTGCGGTCCTTCACTTTATCAAATGTGGTATAGAAGGAGTCCAGATGGTGCTCGTCGGTGTGGCGGGAGACATAGCTGCTGGTCTGGAGCAGCTCGACCTGGATCTGGAGGGGGGTATTGGACAGCTTGCGCAAGAGCTGTGTCTCGGTCACGATCTTGGTGGGCATCAGATTGAGGATCAGCACATTCAAAGGACGGATGTCCTGGTGCATGGCCCGGTATTCCGTCATGACAAAGATATTTTCACTCTCCAGCACCGCGCGGGCGGGCAGGGAGTCCGGAATCCGTATAGGCATGGGCCGCATCTCCGTTTCTATTAAAAGTATATAGGTAAGCGTAACACATTTCAGAGGGAGGCGCAACGGGCTTTTCCACCACTCAGAGACACAGACGAAAAAAGTCAGAAGAAACTGAAAAAAGGTGTTGACAAAAGGCGGCATGGGTGGTATTCTATCTGAGCGCTTCACGAGAGGGCATGAAATTCAACCGAAAAT
>DYBS01000220.1 GCA_019418525.1 Clostridiales bacterium | reverse complement strand
CTTTTAGAGCTCACCCTGACCGTGGGAAGCCCCGATCCAGGGGATTCGGCGCTGCTGTACGGCGGGGCCAACGTCCTTCTGGGTATGATCCTTCCCCTTTTTGAGCATGCTTTTCAGGTACGGGAGCGCCGGATCGCCACGGCGGTGGACTTCGACGCGGAGACCACCCGGGCCCACTTCCGGGCGGAGGCTTCCCTGACCCTGGGACAGCTGGTTGTATTCATCTTCTGGTTCCTGCCGGAGGCTGCCCGCCGACTGGATAAGGGCGGACGAACGGCGCCATCCAACGAGAAAGAGGCGATCAAACATGGAAAATAAGAACTCCATCAACGACCTGATGAGCACCACCATGGAGAAGATCCGGGAGATGGTGGACGTGAACACGGTGGTGGGCGATCCCATCGAAGCCGGCGGGGTGACCATCCTGCCCATCTCCCAGGTGAGCGTGGGCTTTGCCTCGGGCGGCAGTGACCTGGACCTGAACAGCCAAAAGGAGAAGTCCAACCAGATCTTTGGAGGCGGCGGCGGGGCCAGCGTGAAGGTGAAGCCTGTTTCCTTCCTGGTCATCAAGGGGGACACGGTGCGTCTGCTGCCGGTGGCCCAGCCCGCCGTGGGCGCGGCTGACCGAGTGGTGGAGATGGTGCCCGAGCTCATCGACCGCCTGACCGACTACCTGGACAGCCGGAAAAAGGAAAAGGATGAGCAGGGCGAGGTCCTGTAAGGAATATTCTGGACCGAACTGGGGCATACTGATGGCATCTTACTGCGAGGTGATGCCCCATGAAGCGCGCTACGGCGTTATTCTTGATTCTGTCGGTGCTGAGCGGCCCGGCCCTGGGGGCCGGGCCGTCCGTTTCCGCCAAGGGTGCGGTGCTGATGGACGGCGACTCCGGCCGGGTACTCTGGTCCCAGAATGGGGACGAGGCCCTGCCCATCGCCTCCACCACCAAGCTGATGACCGCACTGGTGGCGTACGAATACGACCCCACCCTTCAGAACGTGGTGCAAATCGATCCAGCCTGGACGGGGATCGAGGGCTCCTCACTGTACCTCCGGGCCGGGGAGAAACTCACCCTGGAGGAGCTGCTCTACGGCCTCCTGTTGGTGTCGGGGAACGATGCGGCGGAGGCGGTGGCGGGCTCCTGCGGAGGAGACCGCTCGGATTTCATCAATCGGATGAACGAGAAGGCGGCGGAGCTGGGCATGACCCAGAGCCGGTTCTCCACCCCCAGCGGGCTGGAGGACGAGGGGAACTACGCCTCCGCCGCAGACCTTGCCAAGCTGGCTCGGGCATTTCTGGCGGTGGAGGAGCTGGCGGAGATCGCCGCCACCCCGGTGGCTAATATCGGGACGAGGACCCTTCTGAACCACAACAAGCTCCTCTGGCGGTACGAGGGCTGCATCGGCCTCAAGACGGGGTATACCCAGAAGGCCGGACGCACCCTGGTGTCGGCGGCGGAGCGAGACGGGCAAATCTTGATCGCCGTCACCCTTAACGACCGGGATGACTGGGCGGACCATGCGGAGCTGCTGGACTACGGCTTTTCTACCTTCCCCCGCACGGAGCTGGTGGCAGCGGGGACGGAGATCGCCACCCTTCCGGTGAAGGGGACCCTGGCCGGCGTGACCACCGTGACGGCGGGGGAGAGTGTGTATTGCGCCCTGGCGGCGGGGGAGACAGCGGAGCAGACCGTGGAGCTGCCCCCAGTGCTGGAGGCCCCCCTGGAGGCGGGCCAGACGGTGGGCCGGATGGTCTTTACGGTAGACGGCGAAACGGTGGGGGAGACCCCGCTGGTGGTCGCGCACCGCGCCTCTGACCTGCGGGCGGGGGAGCGCACCCTGCTGGACTGGCTGCGCCTGCTGTGGCTGGGGAGCGAGTAGAGAGAAAAAGGAGAGAGGGCTTTGGAAGAACGGCTGCAAAAGATCCTGTCAGCGGCGGGAGTGACCTCCCGACGGGGGGCGGGGCAATACCTATTGGCCGGGCGTGTGACGGTGAACGGCCGCGCGGCCTCCTTGGGAGACAAAGCTGACCCGGATGTGGACGACATCCGGGTGGACGGCAAGCCCCTGCGCCACAGGGAGAAGCGGACCTACCTGATGCTGAACAAGCCCCGGGGCTATGTGACCACCCTCTCCGATGAGAAGGGCCGGAAGACCGTGGCCGATCTGGTAAAGGGCTGTGGGGCCCGGGTGTGGCCGGTGGGCCGGCTGGATCTGGACTCAGAGGGGCTGCTCCTCCTCACCGATGACGGAGAGCTCACCCACCGCCTCATCCACCCCAGCCATGAGGTGGAGAAGGAGTACCACGTCTGGGTCACTGGTGACGCAGGAAAGGCCCTGCCCATCCTGCGTGGGTCCATTACCCTGGACGGCGTGGCCCTCCGACCGGCGCGGGTGGAGCTGCTGGGCCGCGAGAAGGGCGAAAGCGTCCTCTCGGTGACCATCCATGAGGGCAAAAACCGGCAGGTGCGGCGGATGTGCGCCCTGGCGGGGCTGACGGTGCGCCGTCTGCGCCGGGTGCGGGAGGGGACGCTGCATCTGGGTGATCTTCCCGTGGGCAAGTGGCGTCTTTTGACGGAAGAGGAGCGTTTTCAGCTGGGGATACGCTGACGTTACACGACAGATGCACGAAAATTACGCAAATCCTGCAAAGTCCTCTTGCATTTTGGGGCACTTGCCGCTATGATAGTAAGGTGAACCCTTGCCCATTTCCGGGCAAATGACAGGAGGGACCGGAGATGCCAAAAGACATCCTGGCTGCCATACAGAACAACATGAGTACCTTTTCCAAGGGCCAGAAGCTGATCGCCCACTTTATTCTGGACTCCTACGACAAAGCGGCCTTCATGACCGCCAGCCGCTTGGGCAAGACGGTGAATGTCAGCGAGTCCACGGTGGTCCGATTTGCCGCCGAGCTGGGATATGACGGATACCCCGCCATGCAGAAGGCCCTTCAGGAGATGATCCGCAACAAGCTCACCTCCATCCAGCGCATTGAGGTGTCCAACGACCGCATCGGTGACCAGGATGTGCTGTCCATGGTTATGCAGTCCGACGTGGAGAAGATCCGCATGACGTTGGAAGAGGTGGACCGCTCCAGCTTCGAGCGGGCGGTGGACGCCATCGTCTCTGCCCGGCGCATTTACATCCTGGGTGTGCGTTCCGCCACCGCCCTGGCCAGCTTCCTGGGCTTCTATTTCAATCTGATCTTTGAAAATGTGGTGCTCATGCACACCACCTCGGTCAGCGAGGTCTTTGAGCAGATGCTCCACATCGGGCCGGAGGATGTCATCATCGGCATCAGCTTCCCCCGCTACTCCCGCCGCACGGTGAAGGCCATGGCCTTTGCCCGGGACCGGGGGGCGCGGGTGGTGGCCATCACCGACTGTGAGACCTCCCCGCTGGCCACCATCGCCACCCACACCCTCATGGCCAAGAGCGACATGGCCTCCTTCGTGGACTCCCTGGTGGCCCCGCTGAGCCTGGTCAATGCCCTGATCGTGGCCATCGGGCGTCGGAAGAACAGCGACCTCTCCAAGACCTTCGGCGATCTGGAGAAGATCTGGGCCGAGTACCAGGTCTACGAGCAGGCCGAGCCGGAGACGGGGGCGTAACGTGGCGGATTCAAATGAGATCGTCGTGGTGGGCGGCGGCGCGGCCGGGATGATGGCCGCGCTGACCGCCGCCGAGCTGGGCGCCAGCGTGCGTCTTCTGGAGCGCAACCCCAAGGTGGGGCGCAAGATCTACATCACCGGCAAGGGACGGTGCAATCTGACCAACGACTGTCCCCCCGCCCAGGTGCTGGAGAACGTGCCCCGCAATCCCAAGTTCCTGATGAGCGC